>CAZFLF010001419.1:0-1853 GCA_964519825.1 uncultured Pirellulaceae bacterium
TGCTATTGCTCCAACTTCTTGAGGTCTTCCTCCAGAAACTTTGTCACGTCCTTGAATTTCGCGACATTGGCCGGATTGATTTCCATGAGGAGTTTGTGAGCTTCAAGACAAGTGCGGGAAACTTCCTTGCGATCCGGTTTGCAGTCAATTTGTGCTATCGAACCAGGTTGATCGTTCGCCGGAGCGGGCCCTTCATGTTTTTTGAAGAGATGCGCGATTCCGAGGTTTTCCAGAAGTTCGGAAATGCGGGGGCTGGGGTTCAGCAATTCGATGCTCGGAGCGGGGAATCCATTGGCTTGCTGATTGAACTTCAGTCCCAGACCCGCCAACACCCCGAGGAACGTGCTGTCCATCAACTGGCATTCGCTCAAGTCGAGCACGAAGCGAGGGTGGCCCTTCTGACGAAGGTTGTTGATGAGGGTCTTGAAATCGACGCTGGAATGGAAGCTCGCACGGCCTGCTATCCTGATGCAGACGATATCATCTTTGACCCACACGGACAAATTGGCTGGTCCATTACTCATACAACGTCGTTCGCTGGCCCAAACTATGGGACCGCTGCTAGATCGAGTCAAGATACGTGGGGTGGCGACTTTGACCAACCTCGCGCACGGGACGTCCAGTCATCCCACCTCTCGCCGGCAACTGCGCGGCATCGCCACGCACGATTTCAACCAGGGTCTGCTGCAGAATAAGCGCTTCATCCAAGCCGCTGGAAACCAATCGCTGATTGCACTCCAGCAGCCTGTTCATCGCTCCAATCAGTTCGTCCGTGGTGTAGCGTGCCGACTGGCCCAGCGCCTTGTGCAAAACATAGGGGTGCATCGAAAGTGGATTGAACCGCCGATCCGCCGGCAACTTGTCGGCAGGAACGCGCTCAAGCTGGCTTTTGAACCGTTGATACTCGGCATCGGCCTTAACCCAGCCTTCCCGGATTATCTCTTTGAGGAGGATCATCGCGCGCACCTTCGTGATAAGTCCGTAAAGCAGCCCGATTTCCGATTTCTGCTTATCGGATTTCATGTCCCACAACTCCTCGTCCAAGGTGCGGAGCAAGCGAGGAAGGTCGCGATCACCCAGCGCTTCGGAAACGGCAAAGGCGCGCGCCTGCTTGTTGCGCGTAATCACGGCGCTCACCTCCCGCAGACCGATCTCATTCCGTTCACCGACGTAGAGGCAAAGTTTCTCGACTTCATTGGCCAAATGCTGGCTATGAGGACCTACGCGATTGACCAATTCGGCGAGAGCCTCTTCCGTGATGTCCTTTTTGCGAGCCTTGAGCGTTCGACGTGCTGCCGCTTCAGCTTCAGCCACCCAGTTCTTGTCATCGAGCGACCAGGCGGCAAAGGTTTCAACGCTTCCCAGCTTCTCCAACGTTTTGTATAGGCTCTTGCGTTTGTCCAATTTGCCGGCACTGACGATCAAACGCACATTTTGCCAGACGAAAGCTTTTAGCTCTTGAGATAAATCTGCCAGAGTTTCGTTTACCACCTGGGCGCTGGCCGTGCGGTCGTCGCCGAGAAAATTACAGTTCTGAAACCAGATAGTCTTCCCGCTGCCAAAGAAAGGGAGTGTCTGCAGCGACTCGCGAAGCCGGGCCACGGCCTTCAAGGCTTCGCCACTGTTCGCCACTTGAGCGTCAATAATCTCGTGATCCATGCCGCCCAACTCGTCGCACCACTGCTGGTAGAGCTGGCGGGCACGCTGTTTGACGGCGTAATCATCGTCGCCGTGGATGAGGCAGACCGATCCAGAAGCGGCAGGTCGGGACATGAAATCTATTCGGATTCGCCGCCGCCGTTTTCGTTAATCTCCTCCAGCCACTTGGACATGTCTTCAACCTGATGAAAGAG
>CAZFLF010001420.1:0-1850 GCA_964519825.1 uncultured Pirellulaceae bacterium
ACGGCAAACTCCGCACGACTGTGGCTCGGTGGTTTGCGCGAGCGCGAGCGGGCCTGGCAGCAAGCGATCGACGCCTACCGTGCGGTGAACCGCGATGCGGAGCAGCACTTGGAGGCAATCCAGGGGGCGGATCGTTGCTGGTCGGTGTGGTTACGGCAGCGCCGGGCGGCTGGCGAAGACGTTGAGCCAGTTGCCCGCGATGCTGCGAGTTGGTTTGAGGCCAGTGTGCTGGAATCCGAAAACAAGTTGCCCGACCAATGGGGCACCGTGCAACGAGTCGCTCTGGTCGCCGCAGCAAGGTTACGGCTGGTGTGGACCCGTGATCTGCGATCCGAAATTGAACAACGTTTGCAGGCTGCACTTAGCGGCCCGCCGCCCCCCACACCCGAATGGGTTGCCGAGAGTCGAACGCTGCTGATCGTGGCGATCGCTGGTCAGCCAGGGCGCGCCGCGGATGCACGACAGATTATTACTCAAACACCAACTGGTCCGACGGAACACTGGTTAGCAATGGTGCGGCAACTCGCGGCATTGCAGAATTCGTCCACGGGACAGTCGCGGATCGAACTGGCAAAGCTGCAACTCGCGGCGCTGAATCGATTGGTCGAGACTCCGAGCAAACTGTCTGCCGAATTGCAAATCGAAGTCGCGCGGTTACGCGGGCTAGCGTTGTCCGCAGCGGGTGACCAGCGTGGTGCGATCGACCTTTTCACCGATCTCGCACGACGTTTACCGCAAGACGGTGAAACGCAAGCCATGCTTGGTGACATGCTTTTAGCCAGTGAAGATCGTGATGATTGGCTGCGGGCGCTCGATCAATGGCGGATCGTGGCGAGCAAGAGCCAACCACGTTCTGTGCGTTGGTTCAAAGCCAAATACGCCGTCGCGCTGGCTCAATTCCAGCTGGGCGAAAAGAATAGTGCCGCAAAGCTAATTCGCTTCCTACAGGCGACCGAGAAACTCACCAGCAGCGGACTCGAAAGAGAATTCTCGGATTTGCTACGACGGTGCGAGACAAAGTGATACCGATTTCCACCGATCAGAACTGTGTATCCATGCCAGGATCGACGTTGCCACACATGTGGAAGTGGTTGTGGTCGATGTAGATCACTTCGACCGCGTCTTCGTCGGTGTTGGTATGAGGAATTGGCCAACCAACATGCGTGATCTCGCTGAAGTAGATCGTGCACTTATAGTGGGCGTGGTGAAGTTGTGCCGGGCCGATGGTCGGGACGAATCGAGGCGGATCGACATAGTCGCCAATCTTCTGTTTCACAATCCGCACATTGTTCCGTTGGATTTCGTGCAACAGCGGGAGGCCTCCTTCGAGGGGGCGGGCTCGTTCCAATGCCCGTATGACCTCGTCGTCACTCGGAGCATCCAGTGCGACCGCCGGTCCGCCGGAAGATAACGGTCCCATAATGGGCACCGTCGCATAGCGCTCTTGATTCCAGAACTTATCTTCCATCTTGTCTTGCAGATACGGTGTCACCGGTATCGGAATGCCAAATACACCCAAACTTGGGCCGGTTGTCAGACCGACGCAGCCGGTTTGCGTGAGTGCCGCGAACGCTAACAACGTGGTAAGGCTGGCGGAGACGAACTTGTGCGACATGTTCTTCCCTTTGCGAGACAAAACGGTCGGCGGCGTCGGGGACTTGAATGAATAGCCGAGCGGCGCGCGAGGTACCCGAAGCCAGAGCTATTTATCGTGTAAGTCTGGGAGGAACTTGTGGCTTTTTCCGATTTTGTCGAAAAAACCGTCGCGCTGCTGCTGGCGGTGCTGGTAACGAAAGCAGCCCGGAGCTCTTGCGAGTCCGGGCTGCTTGAATCAATTCGCGTTCGGTTAG
>CAZFLF010001421.1:0-1846 GCA_964519825.1 uncultured Pirellulaceae bacterium
TTCTGGCTCTTCGGCCACCCCGAGGTCTACATCGTATTCCTGCCGTCGGTCGCCCTGATTGCGATGATCGTGCCGACGTTTGCCCGGACGCCGATGGTGGGGTATAGCTGGATCGTGCTCGCAGCCGTCGGCATCGGTTTTCTGAGCTTCGGGCTGTGGGTGCATCACATGTTCACAACTGGCCTGCCAGGCCTCTCGCTGGGCATATTCTCGGCGGCTTCCCAAGCTGTGGCGATTCCGACCGGAGTGCAAATCTTCTGTTTCATCGCGACAGTCGCAGCGGGGCGCGTGACGCGTTCGGTCCCAATGCTGTTTTCTCTTGGCAGTCTGCTGATTTTCGTCGCGGGAGGACTGACCGGCGTGATGGTGGCGGTCGCCTCGTTCGACTTTCAGGCGCACGATACTTTCTTTGTGGTCGCGCACTTGCACTATGTAATGGTCGGCGGTGTCATCTTTCCGATGCTCGCCGGGTTCTATTACTTCTTTCCGTTGGTCAATGGCAAGAGCCTTTCCGACCGACTGGGAAGGATCGCCTTCTGGCTGACGTTCATCGGCTTCAACGTCGCCTTCTTACCCATGCATCTGACGGGACTGCGCGGAATGCCGCGACGTGTCTTCACCTATCCTGCAAACATGGGCTTCGACGCACTTAATCTTGTTTCAACGATCGGCGCCTTCATTTTGGCGGCGGGCGTCGCCGTCGTTGTCTGGGACCTCGTTCGCCCGAAGCGAAAGGAGCCTAACTCGGATCGCAATCCATGGGGCGCGGGGACCTTGGAATGGTTGCAGGAAATGCCCGGCAAACCATGGGGCATCCGCTCCATTCCCGAAATTGACAGCCGCTATCCGCTGTGGGATCAGCCGAACTTGCTGCGCGACGTTGACGAAGGTCGATTCTACCTGCCCGACGCAGAAGAGGAGTTGCGCGAGACGCTCGTCACATCCATCATTGATGCAAAGCCGCAACAATGTCTGCAGCTCCCCGGGTCATCGTTCGTCCCGCTTTTGGCCGCTCTGTCTACGGGAGGTTTCTTCATATTCGGTACGTACCATTGGTGGTGGCCGGCGCTTGTCAGTCTCGTACTTACGGTCGGCGTCATTAGTTACTGGCTGTGGACCGGAAGGCTTCACGAAATGGATACGAAGGATGTCGGTCTCGGATTAAAGCTGCCGACTTACATGTCGGGTCCCGCTTCGATCAGTTGGTGGGCGATGTGCATCACGATGCTCGCTGACTTGACGGCGTTTATGTCTCTGGTTTTTGGGTACTTTTTCTTCTGGACGATTCACAGCGATTTTCCTCCCGATCCTTCGGCGGGTCCGGGGGTTTTCTGGCCTGCGACCTCCGGGATTTTGCTACTGGGTGCGTGGGGACTGACGGTCCTCGCTCGGCGGTGGAATCGAAACGACCGGGGACGGTCATTTCATTTCGGGCTGTTGGCCGCCGCCCTCCTGAGTTTGGCGGGTGGAGGAGCTTTGCTCGCTGGGCCGTGGTTCTCCAATCTCGATCCGCAAAGCCACGTTTACCCCGCAACCGTTTGGATCTTAGTTCTTTGGACGGTGACCCATGTTGCCGTGGGCGTATACATGCAGCTTTATTGTGTCGCACGCCGGCTAGCGGGCCGAATGACCGCATATCACAACGGAGACATCGCAAACGTTGCACTCTATTGGCACTTTATGGCGCTGACGACCATCATCACCGTCGCCGTTATTGGCGGTTTCCCTTTGGTGGCCTGAGTACAATCCAATGATTCCACACGAAAAGGACGAAACACGGGAATCGAACCAGAGCCTATGGATGCTCACCGCATCGCCAACGATCTGGGCAATGCATTTTCTGGCG
>CAZFLF010001422.1:0-1840 GCA_964519825.1 uncultured Pirellulaceae bacterium
CTTCGCCGCCTGACCGCGATCGACTTCCCCGCCGGCGAGCTGCCGTCGTTCGCCACCGCGTCGTAACTGGATGAACCATGCCAAGCCGTTGCCGCATTCTGGATGAGCATGGATGACACGGGCTTCGACACGAACGTGGCCGGTCATAGGACTGCGCCATCCGGAGGCGACGTTTTGTTTGGGCGCCGGATGCACTGCGACGCTGTGTGGCTTCATGATGCCGGGAATGCGCACTTGTTGATCGGAGGAATTGGCCACGACGCTCGGAGTCGCCGGCAGCCCCCAACCTTGGACGAATGCGTATCCGCCGCTGTTTTCAATCCGTTCGGTGAAGAGGGTTTCGATTTTCAAAGTCGCTGGCCCGACGCCCAAGTAATCGAACCAGGCTTGCAACATGAGTGCGTCGAGCTGTAGTTCTTTCGCCAGCGCCGCGATATCGACCGCTGTTTCACGACCACGAGCTTCATCAACAACCGCCAGATACTTCGCCGTCTCGCCAAAGGTCTGGCGCTTGGCAGCGATGGCGCGCCAGCCGGCACGCAGATCCCGTAGCAACACGGGTGGGCGATTCGGCGACTCCAGCCGCGGTTGACGCCAGTCCACGAAATCTTGTTCGTGGCCGTCGCCGGCATCGCGGGTCACCAGACGCAGAATGACTTCGGTGGCCTCGGCCTGCGGAGCCAACTTAACGCGGAAGGTCCGGGTGTCGACCAGCGGGTTGACCGATTCCTGCCACGTCTTGAAATGAGCCACACTGTTGAATTTGGTCAGCGCATCCTGCCACTGCCGGATCTCGGCTGCCACACCAGCAACTTCGTCGGCCCGAGCAGTTCGCCAGCGGGCCCGCAACTGGTCAAGCAGCGGCGATGGTTCCCGACCGTTGAGAAGATCCCACAGCGTCTGCAGGTATTTCGCACTGAGATGATTTTCGCTCGCCACCGCCCCGATCGTCTTCGTCCCGGCATTCAGAGCGTCTCGATTGGCGATGGTGGTCGTGAGATACGCTTCCAACGGGATCCGGCCCCCCGATTCGGCTTCAAAATTGAGTCCTTGCAAGCTGACCCGGCGGCTCCCCGCTGGATCGGTGTACTCGCGATAGATTTGGCGTATTTGAGCCAGGAGGTCGTTAGTCCAATCCCGCCGCGTCGTCGCTTCCGAAAAGCGAAATCCATCGGGGAGCAGCACTGCGTGATCCGCGATCCCTTTCGCCGCGTCGAAGTACTTTTGAATGAGAGCTGGCGACATGACGAGCGCTTCACCTGCATTGGTAAATCCTTCGCCCGCTGCGCCATCGCCTGGGAACTGCCGCGCTGGCCGCAGATCGACTCCGGTCAGATCGCGGACCGTCAAGTCATATTCGACATTGCTCAAACGCCGCAGCACCACTCGACCGGGATCGCCGGCGTTCGCCCGGGCCTCCGCGTGAAGATACCGTTGTGCCCATTCCCGCACTTGCTTTCGCTGCTCGGCGGTTGGCTGTTTCGCTTTTTCGGGAGGCATCTCACCGTTGTCGAGCATCTCGACGACCTTCTGCCAAACGCGAGGGTCCTTCCGCAGCTCCGCGATCGACGCGAATCGTTCCAGGTCGAGCTCACCTTCCATTTTCTCCGTCGAATGGCAGCCCAAACAGAACGTCGCGAGCAACGGGCGGGTCTGCTGATCGTATTGTTTGCCTAGCACGTCGAATGATTCCGGCTCAGCCGAAAATCCGGTTGACGAGGCCAACACCGACATGAAGCCGAGCCAGTACAACGCCAAACTGTATTTCGAAACGAGTAGGATGGCCTTCCAAGGCCGTCGCTTATTCACACAAACCCGCCCAGGCCGGCCTTGGAAGGCC
>CAZFLF010001423.1:0-1833 GCA_964519825.1 uncultured Pirellulaceae bacterium
GGTGCCCGGAGTGTCAAACCGCCTGTTCGCGGTTGCAGCGGCCGCCATTGGGGTGTTGAGGGTCGCCAACAGCTTGTCGATTTCAGGATTGCGCGGCTCGATTTGTTTCCATTCGTCGACGATGGGCCGCGCGGAACTGGTTTCGCCTGCGGACAACAAGCACAGCGACAGCCACTTCAAACAAATCGGATCCCGGCAGCCGTGCGAATAGCCCGCGTTCAAGTAGGCCTTGGCTGCGATCAGATTTTGTTGGACGGCGAAGCACGCACCGCGAACTGCACTGCGGAACGCCTCAAGATGCGGAGTGCTCTTGGGCAATTCGCCCGCATGAGCCAGCGCGGAATCGCGAGTTCCTTGTTGGATGAAAATCTCGATCAGTCGTCGTCGCATGCGTACGGATTCGGGGTGGTCGCCCAGAGCGGCTTCCAGAAACTGCACCGCCGCTTCCGGTTGTTGGCCAAGTTGCAGGGTGAGACTGTGACAAACCGCGGCGATGTCGCGAATCTCACCAACATGCCACACGGTGGGGTTTACTTGGCCGAACTTGAACGCCGTGAGATACGCTTGACTCGCCACGGGCAGGTTGCCGCGAGCCTGCAAGTAGCCTCCCAGGGCACACAGCAGTTGTGCGTCGATCGGGAATATTTCCAACGCTTGGATGCACAACGACAACTGTTCGTCCCGCTCGGCGTCGGTTGCGCCCAGCGACGTGAGCAAGCCGTAATAGGCCTCCAGCATCGCCGGCGAGCCGCGTTCCGCGAGACTTAGCGCCTGGCGAAAGCAATCCACGGCTCGGCCGTTGTCACTCAGGGTCTGCAACGCATCGCCGATGCAATTCCACAGCCGAGCCTTGCCGCCTAACTCGCGAATCTCCAATTCGGCGATCCGCAGGTTGCGTTGTGCACGTTGTTTTTTGAAGCGGGCGTCGAGTTCACGCTCACCACGACGGAGGACGTAGGGCAAACCCGTCAGCGTGATCCGGAGTGAGGACAGCGACTCATTGGGGGATTCGCTCACGCGACCGGCAAATTTGATCTGCGGATTGTGGGGCATCAATCGCACCCGAGCGATCTGTTCCGCCGACGTACTTGGATCGGACGGCGGCAATCGCACTACCAGAAAGTACGCCTGGCTGGGATCGGCTTGTGTGGCCACGAATTCCTTGAGGCTGCTCGCATCGGGATCGCTGATCGTTTCACCGGCATCGAGCCAGAGTAGCCAGTCGCCGCCGGCTTGCTGCAACGCGAAATTGCGGGCAGCGGAAAAATCGTCGGTCCAAGTGAATTCGCTGAGCCTGGCTCCAAACTCCCGCGCGACGTCCCTTGATCGGTCAGTGGAACCGGTGTCGACAACTATTATTTCCTCAGCGATGTCCCGCGCCGAAGCCAGCGTTAACCTCAGCGCCTCAGCGGCATCACGCACCAGTATCACAACGCTTAGCCGCCTTCGCGAACCGGATGCTGTCATCGGATTTCTCCTGTTACGAAGGGAGGAAAAGGGGTCGGGAGTCGTTCTTGCAGCGGCCCATAGTCTCGGAAAAAACGACTCCCCAGCCCGGTCGACTATGAATCTCATCGTCGTCCGTGGTTCGCGTCTTGATAAAGATTTCCGATAAGGCGGTCTGTGACGAATCTGCGACCGACAGCAAGATTGCCCGCCAAACGGCGAATTCCTCGCAAACACATGCCGACTGAGTTGCATTCGTGCAGTTTTGACCGACGAGAGGCGGGGCAGGTTGGATCCAAGCGACGTTGTGATTGGGCTCGGAGATGCCTCCCAGCTTTCTCGCAAGGGCCTGGTGGAGAACGTGTTGGCTGCTCTGGCACTGTCCGG
>CAZFLF010001424.1:0-1832 GCA_964519825.1 uncultured Pirellulaceae bacterium
AAGCCGCAGGCGTGCGCGGGGTTGGCCGCGGTGCCGAGATTCGACCGGACGCGCGCACGCCTGCGGCTTGCGGTTAAACGAGCCACCGCATCTCACGCGGAAGCCGCTGACGTGTCGATCGACCTTCGGCGCCGGGCGGCGATGCGTTTGACCATTTCGTCGACGATCACGCCGGCGAGGATGACTCCGCCGATGATCGTGTATTCCAACGGCGACGGAATGCCCAGCAGACTGATCGCGTTGCGGAGCAGGTACATGACGGCGGCTCCGAGCACGACTCCGAGAATCGAGCCCTCGCCTCCTTTCAAGCTGCAACCACCCAGCACGGCCGCGGCAATTGCATACAGTTCATACGTGCTGCCGTGATTCGAGGGCTGGACCGCGTTGATCTCCAGGGTGAACAGAATCGCGGCGAGTCCGGTTACGGCGCCACATAACAGGTAGGCGACAATGATCATGGCGTCCGTGTTGATGCCGCTGTAGCGAGCGGCCTGCTCATTGCGCCCCAGCGCAAACAAGTAGCGGCCATAGATCGTGGAGTTCAGAAAAATCGAAACGGTGACAGCCAGCGTCAGCATGATCAGAAACGGCATGGGGACCAGAATTTCCATCAGCCGCGTCTTACCCACCAGGCTCAGCCATGCCTCGTGATACTCGCTCGCTTCAAGTCGCTCGCGGAGAAAGTACGAGCGACCGACGAGCCACACGATGGCGGTTCCCACCGTGATGATCGCCGGAATTCGTGCGGCGTCTTGCCCGGCGCGGAGGCCGCTCTTCAAAAACCAGCCGATGCACCCCATCAACACGCCGAGCGAGAGGAAGACTTCGGCCATCCGCCAGCGGTGGTCCCACGGTTCCGCCAGCGACAACCACTCGCCGCAACCGTGTAAGGCCAGCGGCAGGAACAGGACGAGTGCGGCTATCTGGGTCATTAGCGGTTTGAGGAAGATGCTGGCGTTGGAGCGAAGCGCGACGATCGCAAACCACACGGCGGCGGGAACCGTGGCCAACCCGCACCACCACATGAGTTCACCGGGTAATTGAGCCGCTGCTTCCGGCACGGTCGCCTTCCAGGTGGTCATTTTCCAACCAAACAACAAGTCGATTTCGCCTCCGGTCGTGACTTCGTAGCCCTGCCAGAACCGCGAGGAACCGATGATCGCCAGCACGATTCCCCCGGCCAAGCCGCACAGCGACTGTGCCCGCCGACGGTCGAAGTCCGGCTGATTGCGTCCTCGAATCCAACTCGCGAAAAACCATACCGCCGCGATGCAGCCGGCCAGCATGACGAGCAGAGCGAAGCTGCACGGCTTACCAGTCGCCAGCAGGCGAAAGGAGTTATCGTAGGCAGAACCAAAACCTTGCGTTTGATCGCCGGTCAACCACCGGGCCAACCCGCGACAGATCATCAAGCCGCACAGAGTCACGATGAACGGCGGCAGTTTGAGCTTCGTAATCAGCAGCCCGTTGTATAAACCGACCAACAGCGCAATCCCCATCGCGATGGCCAATGCGGACGCCGTCGACCAATGCCATTGCACGATCATCATGGGGAGTGAGCAGCCCGCGAGTGCGATGACCGATCCGATCGACAGGTCGATCCCGCCAGTGATAATGGCAATCGCCGCCCCGATGCCGATAATCCCGAAGTACGAACTCCAGCGAAGAATATTTTGGAGATTATACGGCTGGACGAAACTTTCGCTGGCCAGAATCGCGGTGGCGACGAAGACATAGATCAGCAGCATTAAGACGCCGGAGACCTTGTTCATGTCACGGCGTCCGAAGCTTGATGGCTTCGGCCTCGAGAGCCGCGATCCCCGCTTCGAGCC
>CAZFLF010001425.1:0-1832 GCA_964519825.1 uncultured Pirellulaceae bacterium
TGTGGTACGCAAATATGCCTGGCCGCTTGCCGTCACCTTTGCGATGGGTGCGATCCCGTTGGCAATTGTCAATCACCTGCTCGTCGGCTGGATGATGGAGGTGCAACAGCCAGCGGCGTATTTCTACTTGGAGGAATCCGGGACGATATCGCGTTACTTATGGGACATGACGCTGCTGGTTTTTCTGGCCGCACCGCTAGCGTCAATCTTCACCACCAAATTCCTTGGCGATGCGGTATTCGTCGAGCGCCCCAGCCTGCGTTCGGTATGGAGCTCAGTGTGGAAGTTGTCTCCGCGAGTGCTGTGGTGCCAGTTGTTGCTGCGAGGAATTCTGGCTGCCTGGCTGCTGTTTCTCGCCGTCGAGCGTGACGGAGACTTCCATTTGGGCATCGAGTTCCTCTTGCTCGGCGGGCTGGCATGTTACAGCGCGGCCGCGCGAGCTTGGCGACCGTTTATCAATGAAATCATCTTGCTGGAGTGCAATCCGCTGGTATCGCGGAACGAAATGGTGATCACAATCGGTAAGCGAAGTACTCATTTGCATGCGCCAAGCAGCGGCGACTTGGTTTCTCGGTGGATCGGCAGTGCCGCGATCGCGTGTCTCCTGACCGGAACCGTATTTGGCACGTTCCTGTTTTGTTCCGGTGTCTTTTTCAACGACTGGCGACCCGGACCGTGGATGTTGGTGACGATCTATCCATTGAGCCTATGGATTGTCGCGGGTTTTATGACGGTCGTACGGTTCCTGAGTTACTTGGATCTGCGGATTCGCCACGAAGGTTGGGAAACGGAGCTGCTGCTGCGCGCCGAAGCGGCACGAATGGCGGGGCGCATCGCATGAGCATCCTCATCGCGGCGTTGTTGGCGGTCACTGGCCTTCAGGTGGCTGATGGGTTGACCGATCAGTCGGCCGTCGAATCCGCGCGCGACGCGCTCGGTGGTTTCGTCGGTTTTCCCTGGTACGACGAGGAGCGCGATAGCGTTCACCGTTTGGACGTCGAGCCTCCCTCGGACGCCTCGGCGCGAAAGTCGAAATGGGAATATCAGCCGCTCAATTGGAGTTGGCCGCAGTGGATGAGCTATCTCTTGGAGGCCATCGGTTGGTTGATTCTTGCATTGGCGATCATCTTCGTGATCTTTGCGCTGCTCAAAGCATTCGGTTGGGCGGAATTCTCCGCTGCGGGTGGCACGGGTGCCGTCGATGATGCGCTCCGCGGCGACATCGATCGTGTCGAGGCGTTACCATTTCAGCTTCAGCGGCCACAGTCCGACTTGTTAGCGGAGGCCCGCCGCTATTACGAAGCCGGCGAGTACGGGCAGGCAATGATCTATCTTTACAGTTACCAGTTGGTTCAACTCGACCGACATCACTTGATTCGCTTGACGAAGGGTAAAACGAATCGGCAGTACCTGCGCGAAATTCGAACCCGCCGGGAACTGTGGGACGTGCTGCGTGGCTCGATGATCGCTTTCGAGGATGTTTTCTTTGGGCATCACCGAATGGATCGTGCACGGTTTGACGAATGTTGGAATCGAGTCGATGAGTTTCACCATCAGTTGGAGGCGATAGCGGTATGAGTCGTGATTGCCCGCGCTGGGGGGGCGAGCCTCGGAGAGAGGCGGCCACTAAATGGATCTACCAATCGCTGTTCGTGTTGCTCGTCGTTGGAGGTTGCACACCGGCCGACATTGATGCGACCTATGGCAAACGCCGCGGTTCTCCTGGGGCGGAGAGCGTCAATGGCACGGCCGTACTGGCCGGGATGTTCGAATCTGTCGGGCACCGCGTTACGACTTGGCGGCGTTTATCTCCCAAGCTGGAAGAGTTCGAC
>CAZFLF010001426.1:0-1831 GCA_964519825.1 uncultured Pirellulaceae bacterium
GACCGAGAGACCAGAGGCCTGGTAACCTTGTCCAGCACCCACGCGGGCGGATATCGAGTCGCCGCCGATCAACGGGCGAAATCGTTTATTCCAGTCCCAACTGCAGAGATCGACGCGGTAACCGACGCAGATGTTTTGCAAGAAGAAGGAGTATTCGAATGCGATTTCCTGCTGCATGGATGCGAATACGCTCGTGAAGTCTCCATCTTGGCTCGTGACATATTTTCGGCCCAGCATCCGAAAGCGGGGTCCATAGTTCGGATTGTGGAGCAGCATGTAGCACAGTGCCCAACTTCGCAGGTACTCCTCTCGGGCAGACACTACGTTATCGGTATCTTGCTGTTGCCAGTCGCTGAAAGGGACTTGCCGATCGCGGTTCTTGGGGTCGGCCAACATTACCTTCAACGACTCCGAGATCCGATGACCCGATTGGCCGCCGGCAAGCACCTCTTGAATCGTGATCTGCCGGCTGTCGTGGAGCAGTTGGATCTGTGCCGCCGAGCACACGACCCCCGAGTCCTTGGTGCAACGCAGCACCACCATCTCGGCCATACCTTCCTTATACCAATCGGGCCCCGTGAAGCCGAAAGTCTGTGTACAGTACGCATGGACGATTTCATGCTCTGCCACACCGGGACTAGTCGACGCGAGAACTGTGGGCAAGTTGCGAACGTTTTTCCCGGAGCGCGACAGATTGGGAATCGTCACTCCGCCGACTCCGCCGACCAGCACTCTCGCCAGGCGATGCGGCAAATCTACATCCGCCAAATTCTCCACGTCTTGGAGTAAGTAGCATTCCAGCTGACCGCGCGGATCGTGTCCCCAATACTTCGCGGCATTGGCCAACGTCCGCTCCAACTTCTTAATCGCCGGCTTGGCTTCGTCGATCGGCAAATCCGTAAACACGACCAAGTACTGGGACCGATACTCTTGCAGCGAGCCTCGGGGGCGAATTGGTTTGGCGGGCGCTGCGACCGGCTCGGTAGCCTGGATCAGGAAGCAATCGGCCTCCATCCACCAGCCAAGCAGGAAAAAAGCGCAGCACATGCGACAAATGAATCGTGCGGTCTGCATACCATCCAATGCGAAACGTAGTGAGTGCGATCGACAGCAGCACCGCCGAGAAAAGAAAAGATTGGCTGGCTGTGGTTCGCTGGGTCAGTCTGGCGAAAGATTCCTATCGCCCTTCGGCAACCTCCAATGTCATTCCATCCACGGCAAGCTGTCCCGTTCCTCCGAACAGGCCCACCGCGATCACGGCTAACCGAGCCCGCGCGGGAACTTCGATCTTGGCCTGCTTCTTTGTCCAAGCGATCGTGCCGTGCCATGGTCCGGCAATTTGAGCGCCTGCGGGCGCTTGCTTGTCATCAAAGAAAGTCAATTCAATATGCGGCAGCTGTTGGAGCGATTGACCAGGCCGCGCATCGGCCGCCCGAATCCAGGCCGATACATCCAGCGCGCGAACCTTACGGCCATCCACGCCGACTGCTTGCAAAGCCTGAGCTCCCCGCCCCGGAGTATCATTGTGAAACTGGAGATAGCGAGTCCCTTGCATTGCATCTGAATTCTTGACGATTTCCCCTTGGCGAACGTAATACCAAGCCACGAGTTGCCCTTCGTCGTCCGTGTTTTCAAAGCTCGCATTTAATAGCTGCGGGACACCTGTTGCGTCTTTCTTGACGCGAATCTCCTCGGCACGACCAGTCATCGGAACAAAGAACGTTGGCTCAAGCGGCTGGGCTTCCAGTTCGCCGTTGACTTTTGTGAACAGATACAGCGTCTGCTGGTAACGCTCGCCGAGCGGAATGACCATGCGTCCGCCTTCCTTCAG
>CAZFLF010001427.1:0-1820 GCA_964519825.1 uncultured Pirellulaceae bacterium
GCGGATTTCGGCCGGTGCGTCGGGTTTCATGTCCCAGGTATCTTGATGGGCGGGTCCACCCCACATGAACAGCAGGATGCATGATTTCGCGCGACCAAACCCCGGGCCTTGATTCTCTAAGGCCTCGCGGGCGGCCAACAAGCGGTTCATCGACAGACCGAACAGGCTCAATCCACCCGCACGTAGCACGGCCCGCCGATTCAGACGATCCAAACGATGAAAATCAGAACAGCCTTGGCTCATGATGAAATCCAGAGGGCAACGCGACAACTCGATCGACTTCAAAAGTCCATCAAAGCAGCGCGGCTGGGCCAAGACAAGATCACAAGACAAGATCAAGCGCGAACTCGGCGGGCACGCTGGGCGCCGATCATTGCGGGCCGATCATTGCGGAGGGTTTTCGGAAGGCACAGTTTCCGTTTGATTGGCCTTCTTCAATGCCACCACCACTTCTTGCCGATGCACGGACACCTCGCGAGGCGCTTCAATACCGAGTCGCACTTTGTCGCCACGGATTTCCACCACAGTAACGACAATTCCGTCGCCAATCACAATCTGTTCATCCGGCTTTCTGGAGAGTACTAACATAGTGACTACCTTTCGGTTCCCCCCATGGAACCTAGATTCCTAAGTTTTCAATAACTCGCTTTCATTGTAGAAGAGGGGTGAGCAGGCAGGGTGACTTGCTGGTAAAGGCACTTTCATCTGCACCGTGGTTGAGACCATCCATTCGGTGGGTAAGTTACTGACACATAATAGGATACAGCGATCCTTAATCTTTCCAGCCGAGTCATTTGGCGGCACTCGCCCCGCAAATCAATTCGCGCCAGCGGGATAAGACACCGTTGTCTCTGAGACACGGCCTGAATTATTAACTTCCCGTCCGCCGAGCGCCCTGACGTCGAGCAATTCGCCGACTACACTTCTCGCCATGCTTCTGCTGGCGTTGATTAATCCGAAGGTGGAAAACACCTTGCTCACGGTGTTGATCCAGCTCACCGTGATCATCGTGGTTGCGCGGGTGTTTGCCGCGCTGTTCCGTTGGTTTCGCCAGCCCGCAGTGGTGGGCGAAATCGCGGCCGGATTGCTTCTCGGGCCGTCGTTCCTCGGAAATTTTTTTCCGCAGGCTTCCCAGGCAATATTCGATCCGGCTGTGAACGATGTTTTCGCCATCCTCAGTCAGCTCGGTCTGATCTTGCTGCTATTCCTGGTCGGACTCGAGTTCGACTTCAGTCATCTCAATTGGAACGGCAAAGCCGCGTTCGCGATTTCCTGGACCGGAATCGTGCTTCCCTTTGCATTGGGGGCGAGCCTCGCGCCATTCATGTATCCGTCCTTGGAAGAGCAGGTTCCGTACGTCGGATTTGTGTTGTTCATGGGGATCGCCATGTCGATCACGGCGATCCCGGTCTTGGGCCGCATTATGTTGGAGCTGGGCATCACGCGCACGCGGATCGGTACAGTGACGATTTCAGCCGCGGCGGTGGACGACGCATGCGGTTGGATTATTTTGGCGACCGTCGCGAGCATTGTGCAGTCAAAGTTCGAGATTTGGCTGACGTTGCGAATGATTGTTGCCACGATCGCGTATTTCCTGGCGATGCTCTACATCGTGCGGCCGATCTTCACCGGCTACCTTCGTTGGGTGATGTCCAAGACGGGTGGGAAATTGACCATCACTGGCATGGCGATGGTGCTCGTCGTGTTGTTCCTTTCGGCGATCGCGACGAACCTCATCGGTATCTTCGCGATTTTCGGGGCTTTCATCTTTGGCACGATGCTGTCCGACGAAGAACAGTTTCGCGAAACGATTTCCGCAC
>CAZFLF010001428.1:0-1819 GCA_964519825.1 uncultured Pirellulaceae bacterium
CGGTGCTGAGCGGGTTCGTTGACATTGTAGCTCAACCGGACGAATGAAACCTCCGGTCGACCTGGTTGCATTTGACCATGCGACGAACCAGATTGTTGACCTTGAAATCGCATCTGGCTGTTTGGACATCAAGGAGACGAACCCATGAAGTTCTCATTCTGGTCGTGTGTTGGACTTTTCTTGGCAGTGGTCGGAGTCCTGTATTTGGCGGAGCGGGGCAGAGCACAACCAACGGCTGGTAGATTAGCCGGTGCACGGCCGACGATTGACGCCACCCATTTCGTCACACTTCAAGCAGCGCTCGATGCATTGCCGAAAGCCGGTGGCCTGGTGTTGTTGCCGGCAGGTGAGTTTGAGATCCGCGAACCGCTCGTGATACGGGGCGAGGACGTATGCCTGGAAGGTGTTGGTACGGCGACCCATATCAAGAATGTGAACGACCAAGGAAAGCCAGCCCTTCTGATCATGGCTAGCGATTCTGCGAAGACGAAAGACAAGCCCAAACCAAATCTGTGGCGAATCCGGCTGGCGAATTTTCGTTTGACCGGCAACCCGAAGAGCGGCCACGGCATCGAGGCTCGATCGATCAACGAAATCTTCATTCATGGCGTGACGGTCAGCTACCATGGCGGAGATGGCATCCGGCTGGACGAATGCTATGAAGATCCACGAGTCAGCGATTCGTTGATCACCTACAACAAAGGAGTCGGACTTAATCTGCTCGGCTGTCACGACATCGTGGTTTCAGCCAACCAATTCGAGGAAAACCAAGACGCCCTGCATTGTTTCGACGGGTTCAATCTCTGCATGACGGGCAATTGCGTCGACGATCACCTCGGTCACGGCGTCGTCATCGAGAACACCTACGGCAGCGTCGTGTCGGGCAATATGATCGAAGAGTGCAACGGCACGGCAATCGTGGTGGATCGCGATTGCTATGGCATCACGCTGAGCGCCAACGTAATCGCACATAATGGCGGCGGCATCGATTTGCGGGACGCGCACGGTTGTGCGGTGTCGGCCAATACGTTCACGCTGATGAAGGCCAATGGTCTGCGCATCGGGCCAGCCAGCGGCCGAATCGCAGTCAGCGGCAATAGTTTCTGCAATAGCTTCATCGGTGGTGGCCAAGTTCGTCGCGGGACTGATGACCTCGCCGCGGCAGGTTTGGTGCTCGAAGAAGGACAGGCTGTCGGCATTTCTGGAAATGTCTTTTCCGGCCTGACTTCGAAGGCGGTCGTGGTAACCGGGAAGCCACCTGCGGACGGACTGTTTAGTGATAACGTTCTGGTTGACGTTGATAGCGACCACCAGAAGATTGAAAACCAGGGACTGACGAACGTTTGGGAACGGCCCAAGGCGGCACCGTGAATTCGTTGCGGATCCGAACTGTCACAAGTAACGTGTCTCCAACTTGGGTTGTCGCGCATGTTGTAGGACGGGCACCTTGCCCGTCTGGTTTTACGCGATGGGCAAGGTGCCCGTCCTACTGGTTCGCGGGCGAAGTCCTCATAAGGAAAGACTGCTCTATGCCGTGTCGCGAGACTCGATCTGCCGTTATCGGACTGCTGCTGATAGCCACGCTTTCGGCGGCACGGCTTGCGTCGGCGGCTGGTCCGCGCGTTCCAGGCTTCGAGCGGTTTTACACGGCGTCCGACAGCGATGCGATTCGCGGCGGCTTGTTGCTGCTGGGAGAGTTGAATTGTGTCGCCTGTCACGCTGTGGAGAATCAGGCGGGAATCTTGGTCAAACAAGCCCCGCGACTGGACGAAGTCGGTTCCCGCGTGCGACCGGAGTTTGTGCGAAACTTCTTGGCTAG
>CAZFLF010001429.1:0-1818 GCA_964519825.1 uncultured Pirellulaceae bacterium
AGCGAGGACCGCTTGTTCGCGTTCGCGCTTCCGTTGCCAAAAACCGGACCGGTGACACCTGCCTGGCAAATCGACATCCAGGGAACTCCAGCAAGCCTAGTGGCAGCTAACGAAAAACTATTCGCGGTTACGTTAGAAGGCGAAATCTTTTGCTTCGGGGACGCGACACTTGCCCCGTCGTCACCGCCAAAACACGAGCTGGTGAGGCAATCCCTGGTCATCGACGATGCCTGGTCCGGCCAGGCGGAAGCGATCCTCAACGCCACTGGCGTCCGCGATGGATATTGTGTCGTTCACGGTCTTGGTTCGGACGGTTTGGTCAGCGAACTGATGCGCCAGAGCGAGCTTCGCATCGTGGTGGTCGAGCCAGATGTAAAAAAGGCCGACGCGTTCCGAGACAAATTGCGAGCCGCAGGCATCGGCTGCGACCGCGTAACCGTTCTGGCCGCCGATCCCTTAAAAGTGTCGTTGCCTCCCTACTTGGCTAGCCTCGCCGTTATCGAGTCGCTTCCCTCGGCGGAAAGCAGTCGCGCGGCGATGATCGCAATGGTCTTCGCGAATCTGCGACCGTTTGGCGGCGTCGCCTGTTTTCCGGTGCCGACTGATCAAATCGGTGCGCTGGCCGACAGTGTGAAGCACCTTCAGTTGGCCGGGGCCGCGTGGAAGCCGGCCGGGGCAACAACGTTACTGGTTCGCGAAGGGGCTTTGCCCGAAAGTGCCAACTGGTCGCACGAGCATGCCGACGCGGCCAACACGCGCGTTTCGAAAGACCGACTCGTGAAGGCGCCGCTGGGACTGCTGTGGTTCGGCGGCCCATCCAACGATGCGATCTTGCCGCGCCATGGGCACGGACCGCAACCACAGGTCGTAGACGGCCGGTTGTTTATCGAAGGAGTCGATCTGTTGCGGGCAATGGATATCTACACTGGCCGCGTACTGTGGGAAACGCCATTGCCGGGCCTCGGCACGCTCTATGACAACACCGCCCATCAGCCCGGCGCGAACGCCAGCGGCACCAACTACATCGCCACGCCCAACGGGATCTATGTCGCGTACGGCCCAGCTTGCCTGCAGCTTGATCCGGCCACTGGCCAAAAAATCGCCGAATTCAAATTACCAGCGCTGCCAGGATCCGACGCAGCTCCTCAATGGGGGTATCTCAATGTCTTTGAGAATTATCTGGTGGGTGGAGCCGATCCGTTGTTCGATCCAACCGTGGCTAAAAGCCGGGGCGACAACGACAACTACTCCTCAAGCCACCGCCTGGTGGTCATGGACCGCACCAGCGGCGGCGTGCTTTGGAAAGCCACTGCGATAAACGGTTTTCGGCACAACGCCATCTGTATCGGAGGTGGGCGGATATTCTGCATCGATCGATTGTCCGGCGCCCAGTTGTCGCGTTTGAAACGCCGCGGCGAAAATCCGGTCGATAAGCCGCGGTTGGTAGTGTTCGATTTGAAGAGTGGCAAAGAAGTCTGGAGCACAGAGCAGGACGTCTTCGGCACCTGGCTCAGCTACTCCGTCGAACGCGACGTACTGGTTGAAGCCGGCCGCATGGCACGCGATACCTTGAACGACGAGCCGAAGGGAATGCGGGCCTATCGTGCAAGCGACGGATCGGTCATGTGGGACAACAAGTCGTATTCCGGGCCGGCCATGATCCACCATGACACAATCCTCATGGCCGGCAACGCCTGTGATCTGCTGTCTGGCGCTCAGCGCATGCGCGAGCATCCGCTCAGCGGCGAGCCGGTTGAATGGACTTGGTCGCGCAATTACGGCTGTAATACACCCCTGGCATCCGAGCACCTGCTTACC
>CAZFLF010001430.1:0-1817 GCA_964519825.1 uncultured Pirellulaceae bacterium
GGGTCCGATTGGAGAAATATTGTAGAACTTGGAACTACTGTCATTGGTCATTGGGATTTGGTCATTCGTTAGTCATTAGGTTTTAGACATTAGGCATTCTGCAAAATCCTCGCCTCGCCTCTTTTCCGCTCAATTGCATCGCCGGATTGTCCGATAAAGGACCGCGGTACGATCTTTATCCCCAGAATGCGAGTTGCGCGGACGGCATGGAAACTTCGCTGCACCGACAACTCAAGGCACTCTATGCCGGCGAAGGGGCCTGCCAAGAAGCTCCGCTTGGCAACTTCCGCATTGATGTCGTGTGCGGCGATATACTTATTGAGATCCAGCACGGATCATTGGCGGCGATTCGCGGCAAGGTGACACAACTATTGCGCAAGCACCGGGTGCTAGTGGTCAAACCGCTCGTCGTGCGCAAGACACTCATAAACTGCGCCTCGAAGGACGGACCGGAGACTGGTCGCCGGCTCAGCCCCAAACGCTGCAATGTGTTGTCGCTGTTTGACGAACTGGTCTATTTCATCCGGGTCTTTCCTCATCGGCGTCTGACGTTGGAGACGCCGCTGGTAGAAGTCGAAGAGTGGCGATATCCGGGGCACGGCCGCCGGCGGCGCTGGCGAAAGAACGATTTTCAGGTGGCGGATCAGAAACTCGTGCGACTGTGCGGTGTCGAACAGTTTCGCACGCCGGCTGACTTGCTCCGGTTGCTGCCGACCGATCTTCCGAAACCCTTTCACACCGGACAGCTCGCCGAATCACTGGGCGTGCAGCGCTGGATTGCCCAACGGATCACGTATTGCTTGCGTCACATGCATGCGCTGCGCGACGTCGGCAAAGCGGGCAACGCTCGAATGTATGAGATCCGTCGCAGTCGACGTGAAGCGGCCTAAACGCGCCACCGCCTTTATTACTTCAAGTGTCGGTCGAAGAACTCGAACAGGGCCGCATCGGCCTTCTCTGCATCCGCTCCTTTGAAACCATGGCCGGCACCTTCGAGAGTGAGAAGTTCGGCGGCGACGGTCGCGGCTTTGAGCTTGTCGACCAGCCACACGGCTTGCTCGTGGTTGACGTACTTGTCCTCGGTGCCATGAATGCACAGTGTCGGTGCGGCATTGGGCGTGACCCAATAGAGCGGACTGCCGTGGATGTGCAGCGTCTTCGCAGTTTCCAGATTCCCGCCGAACCACAGTGGCAAGACTTCGTGCGCGTCGACACTCTTGCCATAAGACTTTGTGAAGTCGCTGGGGCCGTAAACATTGACCACACACGTCACGCGGCTGGATTGGTTGGCGTTCCCACCTGTCCCTTCAAACTGGGGAACTATGGCTGTCACGCCGAGAAACTGAGCCAGGTGGCCCCCCGCCGAGCCGCCTGTCACGCCGATCTTCTCCGGATTGATCTTGTAGGTTGTGGCATTTGCGCGAAGCCAACGCACGGCCGCCTTGGTGTCGTGAACCGCAGCCGGAAACTGATGCTTGGGTGCTAACCGATACGTGATCGTCGCTGCGATATATCCTCGCTCGGCCAACTTCACGCAGAGCGCGTCGTACGAATCGCGTTTGCCAGCCCGGAAGCCACCGCCGTGAATGCACAATACCGCCGGAAACGGACCGTCACCGGTCTTCGGGCGAGCGAGATTCAACTGGAGGTGCTCGTCCTCCGGATTCGAGTATTCGATCCCCGTTTCCCACAACACCGACTCAGGCACGGGCGGGGCGGCAGTGAGCGAAGTCGTCATGATGACGATTAACGATCCGAACAGGCTGGAGCAGAGTGGTTTGATCATGTCCGAAATTTCTACCTGAATTTGACTTGTA
>CAZFLF010001431.1:0-1816 GCA_964519825.1 uncultured Pirellulaceae bacterium
ATTTGTGGCTCCAATAGTCTGATAGGGGCCAATTGCACGCGGCGGAAATGACCTAAAAGTATCGTGATAGTTATGCAGCGCCAGTCCAATTTGTTTCAGATTATTGGAACAACTCATGCGGCGAGCAGCTTCTCGAGCCGCCTGAACGGCAGGCAGCAATAAGGCCACCAATATTCCAATAATGGCGATAACTACTAAGAGCTCGACGAGAGTAAAACCAAGATGCCGATGCGATTTTCGAACCATTCATAACCCCTGCGGACAACACAAGTCATAGAACCAGAGCCAGATATACACCAAGGTGGCCAATAGATTAATTCTAGGCCGGTAATACCAATCGGGCAAGTAACGCGCGTGTACCGGCGGGCTCTTATGGTTTATTCGCTCCCTCGCAGGGCCAAACTGCACTGGCTTCATGCGAGCAGTTCTTTGATCGCCTTTCCTTCGGCGATCTTGATCGGACGTCCTTGTTCGGAAATGTTCTCCGTGTGGGGATCGACGCCAAGTGCTGCACACAGCGTGGCGAGCACATCCCCGACGTCTACCTTCCCCTCGACGACTTCGGTTCCATCGTCGCTGGTTTTGCCAAACGCTTGTCCCCCTTTAATTCCACCGCCTGCGAAGACGCAACTCCACGCCGCGGGAAAGTGATCGCGACCGGCGTTGTCGTTGATCTTGGGAGTTCGGCCGAATTCTCCCATCCACAAGATTGTCGTAGCTTCCAGCAAACCACGTTCGCGGAGGTCGCTCATCAGCGCCGACCAGCCGGCGTCGAGATCGCCGGAGAGCGCCTTCACCGCGTTGAAATTATTCTGATGCGTGTCCCAGCCGAAGCTGCCGCCATCGAACGCGCCGAGCGAGACTTCGACGAACGGCACACCGCGCTCAATTAAGCGGCGAGCCATCAGGCACCCTTGGCCAAAACGCCCTTTACCGTACGCGTCACGCACCGCCTCGGGTTCCTTCGTCAAGTCGAACGCCTGCGAGATATCACTATCCATCAGCTTGAGTGCGCGCCGATAGATCGTGTCGTGGGCGATCGGCGATGCGGTGTGATGCTCGGTCAGAAAGCGCTCCTGCAAGGTGCGCCACAGTTCAACTCGGCCGGTAAACTGCACGGGCTTAATTCGCGCCGGCGGACTCAAATCATCCACACGCAGTTGCGCGTAACCGTCCGCCTGGTTCGGCGTCGGTGCGATATTGTCCGTTGCACCGACGGTCAGCGGCGCGTATTTCGGACCTAAAAAGCCCGGGCCAAACGCAGCTTGGTTGAACGCGCGATACGGCGCCACGCTGACGAAATTCACCGCCGACTCCGGATCCGGCGCCAGCTCCTTCGATAAAGACGAGCCGATCGTTGGGTAGCGCACTGGTCCGCGCGGCTGCTGACCGGTACGCATCAGAAACGTGCCGCGTCCGTGGTCCCCTTCCTTAGTGCTCAGGCTGCGCACGACCGCAATCTGGTCCGCGTGTTCGGCCAGCTTCGGGAGGTGTTCGCTCCAACGTAATCCCGCTGCCTTCGTCGCGATCTCTTTGAATTCGCCCCCATTCGCGTGCCCCGGTTTCATATCGAACGTGTCTGTTTGGGTGGGACCGCCGCTCATCCACAGCAGGACGCAATGTCGACGTCGTTGCGGATTCCGCGCCACTTCCTCCGCAAGCAACGGCAACCAGCCACTTGCGCTCCACCCCAAGCACCCAAGCCCTAGAGTCTGTAACCACGCACGTCGATTGAGACTCGTCATATCGCACCTCGCTGGTCAAAGACCGTGAAACCTGGCATCCAGCTTATCGTCTCGGTGGCCTCAACTGCAAA
>CAZFLF010001432.1:0-1812 GCA_964519825.1 uncultured Pirellulaceae bacterium
TGGTCATTGGGATTTGGTCATTGGGATTTGGTCATTGGGATTTGGTCATTGGGACTTGGTCATTTCCTCAAAACATTGGTTTGTGTCCCAGTGCTCTCCGCGTCACGGATAGTTGCCCACTATGTAATCCTTCGTGCCAAACGGCCGTCTCGAAAACGGAGCCGATATCCGACAAGAACTCGGGGGTCCCTTTCGGTGTCGGCGTCGCCAGGTCCGCGTCGGTCATCTCGTCCAAGACTTGGAGCAACGTTGCTCGACGTTCGCGCATGAAGGCCAACACACTATCAACCGACGGGTAATCCGCGACTCGATCGGTCGGATGCGATCCCATGCCAAATCGGGTTTCCATATCGGGCTCTTTCTTTGCCTTGTCCGGCGCGACGACCGAGATAAAGAAATTGTCGACGATCCCCATGTGGCCGGCAAACCACAGCGCGTGATTCGCTTCGCAGTGGACCTGTTTGACCCATTGTTCGGGCGTCTTAAAGTCGGACAAGAATCCTTCGCTGGTTTGACGTGCCGCCAGGAGTTGGCGTTTCAGTCGCTCCTTCAAACTCATGCAATTGTCCTCCAAGAAATCACCGCCAGCTAGCGCAATTGACTGCAGGCATTATCCCGAGCGCCGTCATTTGGCACAGGGGTTACCGCTCGGAGTCACGTACTTGCCGGTTACCGGCCGCCACTGTTATGTTGACCGCGCTCCAGCACCGCGGTCTGTCTCGCTCGATTCAGCTCCTTCCATCGCGAGGATTCGTCGATGCGTAATGTCCTCACGCTCATTCTTGGCGGCGGCCGGGGCACGCGCCTCTATCCGCTCACCAAATACCGATCGAAACCGGCCGTGCCGCTAGCGGCAAAATATCGCCTGATCGATATCCCGCTATCGAATTGCATCAACAGCGGAATCAACCAAATCTATGTGTTGACGCAATTCCTGTCGGTCAGCCTGCATCGCCATTTGCGACAGGCCTATCGCTTTGATCAGTTCAGCGGTGGCTTCGTCGAGTTGCTTGCGGCGCAGCAAACCGACAGCGGCAACGAGCATAAAGATTGGTACCAAGGGACAGCCGACGCGGTACGGAAGAACCTGCGGTATCTCGAACAGTCGGATGCCGAATTTGTGTTGATCCTGTCGGGAGACCAACTGTACCGCATGGATTATGGCGACCTGTTGCACTCGCACACTGCCGCGAATGCTGAGGTCACCATTGCGGCCTTACCTGTCGATCGGAAAGCGGCCCGTTCGCTTGGCGTAATGCGGATCGATGAGTCGGGTCAAGTCCACGGCTTTCTGGAGAAGCCGCAGACGGACAAGGAAATGGACATCGTCCGGATGGAGCCGGCCTGGATCGACGCGCGCGGCATTCAAAGCAGAGGTCGCGACTTGCTGGCGAACATGGGGATCTACCTGTTCAACCGGCAGACGCTGATCGATTTGCTCACCAAGACCGATTACCACGATTTCGGCCGAGAGATTTTTCCGGCGGCGGCTCGCAGCCGGCACGTGCAAGTCCATCTGTTTGACGGCTATTGGGAGGACATTGGGACGATTCGGGCGTTCTACGATGCGAATTTGAGTCTGGCGAGCAACCAACCCCCATTCGACTTTCACCTCCCCAAGGCCCCGATTTATTCCCGCTCGCGGTTTCTGCCACCCACGCTCATGGATGGCGCGACCGTTAAGGGGAGTTTGATGGCCGAAGGTTGCCGGATCGGCAAGGGCGCGATGATCGAGAACAGCATCGTCGGTTTGCGGTGCGTGATTGGCGAGAACGTCACCATTCGCAACTCGATCGTCATGGGAGCCGACGA
>CAZFLF010001433.1:0-1811 GCA_964519825.1 uncultured Pirellulaceae bacterium
GAGGTCACTTCGCCGCGATCGATCATGCCAAAAATCAGACGATCCTGGGCGGGATTAGAGAAGAATTTCCAATAAGCGAATCTAATCCAGCCGAGATTCAACGTTGCACTTCCTTGTGCGTTTGGGGGACGGTGGTGACTCAAGTTGCGTCAGCACGATCCAAGCAACCAATAGATCGGTCGAGACTATGCGGAGAAAATCGCACCAATCCGTCACGTGTCTGCCGCGCGATTTCCTGTTCCTCTCTTCGGCAGCATTGTCAGCGGAAATCGAAAGATTCCGGACTGCATCGTCTGGGCAGAACAACCGCAATTCCGAGTCGACGGTTCAGCGTTGGTAGATCGGCAAAAGGCCCTTGTCGAGTTGCATCATGATTAGATTGCAGGCGGTGACGTAAATCGGGCCAATGTTGCCGTTCCAGCTGCCGTTGGGTTCTTGCTCGCTGACAATCTTGTCGTACAGCTTGTCTCGGAACGGTTCCCACTCGGCAGGTCCCTGGCGATAGACGACCTGAGCGTAGTAAAGGTACGTGTAGTGCCAATGCCCGAAGGATTGAACGCTGCTGTTAATGTTGTGCAGGTTATTTTTCGCATACTTCAGCATTTCGGGAACATGCTGGCTGTCGTAATCGCCGGCGTTATACAGCGCGGCCAACGCGGCGGCGGTAATCGCGGCCCGCGAACTGCCCCGATTTCGCGAGCTGTACGAAATCCCACCATCCGGGTTCTTGCACTGGTAGATGTAATTTTTGGCCTGTTCGATTACTTCCGCTGGGACGGGAATTCCGGCATTACGGCAGCCCCGCAACCCTTGCACTTGGGTGATCGTGGTCGAACCCTCGTCGAAGTTGCTGCCGTCCTTGGCACTGACATAGCCCCAGCCGCCGGATGGCGTTTGTGCTTTGCCACTGAACTCAACGGCCTTCGTCAGGATCTGAATCAACTCCTGCCGCCTCTCTTCGTCCTCTTCCTCGCCAAGCAATTGCGAGAGAAACAGCATGGAAAAGCCGTGACCGTAGGTATAGCGATTATCCGTGAAAGGGTCCCCAATCAGTCCATTGTCGCGGGCCTTGGTCGTGAGGTAGTCGATCGTCCGGCGAATTTTCTTGAGATATGGTCCCTGAGTCGCGGTGGAACCGGACGCAACCAACGCCGTACCGGCCAACGCCGTCATAGCTGTCGGATAGTTTCCAGCCGTCCAGTGGCCGAGCGACGACTGAGTCGACGCGACCCAGTTCAGCCCTTTTTCGATGGAATTCAACCATTTCGAATCGGTCTTGGCTGCGGACGCTTGATGCGCCCAACCGTTGCACAGTAGCGCTCCGGCGCCGGCTCCCATCGTTTGCATCGCGGTTCGTCGCGAAATTCCGACCATTCTTTATTCCTCCTGAAACAGCAAGTCTTATCGGCTCTCTGACCGCCGTTGTACGATGGCCTTCCAAGGCCGTCCGGGCGGGTTTGCGTAAATGAGCGACGGCCTTAGAAGGCCATCGTACTCGTTTCGCAACATTGCCTAGTCATCACGCAGTCATTATTTCCTTTTACAGGCGCCGACTCAACATGAATGTCAGCAAACAGAGGGGAACGAGCGCGCAGGCGGATGTGGCGCGGAATGAAAGAGAGACTGGTTAGAGAGAAACTTGTCCGACAGTTCACAGTTATTTTTCAACTGTGTCGAGCGCGAATGTCCAACTGAAAGGTATCGCGAAACTGTGTCGGGCATTAACCGCCGTTGTAGGATGGCCTTACAAGGCCGTCCTTGGCGGGATTGCGTAAATAAGCGACGGCCTTGGAAGGCCATCGTACTAGTTT
>CAZFLF010001434.1:0-1811 GCA_964519825.1 uncultured Pirellulaceae bacterium
GCCTGATGCTGGTTTACCTCTGGTGGAACTCCTGGTCGTTGTGGCCGTCATTGGAATACTGATCTCCCTTTTAGTTCCACCAATCTCACGCTCATCGCCACATCACCGCACGGGCTATTTCATGCGGCGATTGGCAGATGCTGTCAAAACTTACCAACAAGAAAATGGTGTTTACCCTCCACCCTGCATCCGCGACGCGGATGGAAAACCGATGCACAGTTGGCGAGTGCTGATCCTACCGTATCTCGGCGAACAGACTCTGTATGCCAGCTACAACTTTGCCGAGCACTGGGACGGACCGAATAATCGAAAGTTGTTGGCGCAGACTCCTCAGGTGTATCGATTGAAATGGGACAACTCGGTCGAGCAGCCGACGCAGGTCTTGGCAGTCGTGCAGGCAAACGCTCCGGTCAGTACACCCGCCGCGATTGGCACCGAACAACGGCACGAGATAGTGTTCCTTGTCGACGACGTGAACCGCGCCGTGCCTTGGACGCAGCCAGTCGATTTATCGTTAGAAGAAGCGACCGAGTTGCTGACTCATCCGCCGAGCGAACAGGGCTTTTGGAATCATGGTTTCTTTTGGTCCACCGCGTACGGCCACCTGATCGGCGTGTTGGGGCATGGGAGTTCTTGGGTCACTCCGCAGAATGCTCGAGAGGTGATGGAGATTGCGTCGCTATCCGAACAAGCCCCTGACAAGCAAGACACAATCATCAAGCGTCTTTCATACCAGCGTTGGAGTGCGATGCATTATGGAAACATGGTCCGCTTGGCGGTTTTTCTCGTCGTCGCCTTGTGGCCGGTTCGCTGGGCTCGACACGCTTGCCGAGACGAGCCAGGAGAGACAACGGTCCAGCGGCAGGCTCAAAGCGAAGAGTTCTCAATCAGTTGACAACGCGCCTCGTGGCCCCTTTACTCTCGACTCGCTGCCAACAGTTCTTCGGAAGTTTACTCGAAGGATGAAGTCGCATGCCCAACGACCGCGCTTTTCAGGTTTCCAATGCGACGCTCCGATTTGGCTGGGGAGTCACCAGCGAAGTCGGCGAGGACTTGCGCGAAATAGGAGCGAAACGGACGATGCTGGTGATTGATCCGGCGGTGGCCGCGACGGCGATCGGCGAGGTGGTTACGCAGTCGCTGCAGCGCGCCGAAGTTGATTTCGGCAAGTTTGACGGAGTGTGCGTGGAACCGACCAAGGCGAGCTTTGAAGCGGCGGCGGCGTTCGCGGTGGAGGGGCGATTCGACGCTTTCCTGGCGGTTGGTGGCGGCAGCACGATCGATACGGCCAAAGCCGCGAATCTCTACTCGACGCATCCCGCGGACTTCTTTGATTACGTGAACGCTCCGGTAGGGGTGGGAAAGCCGCCGCCCGGTCCGCTCAAGCCGTTGATCGCCGTCCCCACGACCGCTGGAACGGGGAGCGAATCAACCGGCACGGCGATCTTCGACTGGACGGAAAAGAACCTAAAGACCGGCATCGCACATCGCTATCTCAAACCGGTCCTGGCAATTGTCGATCCCGAGAATACCCGCACGCAGCCGCCAGCCGTGGCTGCTTCCGCAGGACTCGATGTACTTAGTCACGCGCTTGAGTCTTACACGGCGCTCCGGTTCGATCGACGGCCAAAACCACCTCGCCCTGCCGAACGACCGGCCTATCAAGGCGCTAACCCGGTCAGCGATCTGTGGGCGCTAGAAGCGTTGCGGCTCGTGCATCTATTCCTCATTCGTGCTGTGAGCGATCCAAGTGACGACGAAGCCCGCGAAAAGATGTTGTTCGCCGCGGCCATCGCCGGCATCGGTTTCGG
>CAZFLF010001435.1:0-1806 GCA_964519825.1 uncultured Pirellulaceae bacterium
GGGGCGGAAGTTTTTACAGGTTTCGGGCTGCTCTTGCGACACTTGGACACTTATCAACGAATACTGCGGAGCCCAGCAGTCGATTTGTGGGTACTGGCACAGTAAATGCCCAAAAAGTGGGAAGTATGATCACTCTCACTCGACAAGGACGGCAGGCCATGCTCACCGAATGTTGGCGATTCACGTGTGCCACGGGAATTCTTTCTCTCCTTTCAACCAGCTCGGTCGAAGCAGCCGACGCTAACGTGGTAGTGCGTAAGGGGCTACCCGATCATCGCGTCGTATTGCGACTCTCAGAAGCGTTTCTCAACTCCGTGATGGACAATAAGGACATTGATCATCAAACGGACGTTCGTGAAATGATCATTGGAACATCGGTCTACGGCAAGGCTCGGGTAATCGCGAAACCGAGTGTTAATCTCGTCGAGAGCGCCGACGATGCTATGTTTCATATCACGATCGACGGGACGATCTATTCGCGGACGACTGGTTACAACGGTCCCGCGATTATCCACAGTCGTTCGGTAACCACGTTCACAGCGTCCAGGGCGGTCGTTTTCCAGCCTGGGAAGGGGTTTTACGGATTACCAACTAAAGTATCAGCTCGTACTGAATCATTCGTTGAAGGTATCGGTTCTTCGTGGGGTGGACTGATCGGCCGACTAGTCCGTCGCCGAGCACGGAAGATTGAAGCCGCCCGGCACGCAGAGGCGACCGAGATTGCCAGGCAGAAGGCGGAGCGTCGCATCGAGGTCGCATTTGACCGGAACAGCGAGCAGCGTCTGGCGCGGTTAAACAAAACCGCGGACTTCCCATCCCTCGCAACAGCGGCGCTGCGGGCCACCGGCGGCGGCGAACCTAACTACGCTTGCTGTACGACGCCCCATTATTTGCAAATCGCGAGAAGATTCGGCGACAGCGGATCCGCGATCGAATTGCCTGCTAGCAACGCAGCGGCGGGCGCTCCAATTGAGATTTGGGTTCACGAGTCACTATTGGACAACCCGGTTACCGCGGGAATCGAACTTCTAACACCACAAGGTAAGTCCGGTGAATTGATAACGTTATTGAGCGCTGCTGTTCAACGCCTCGGGTACCCCAGCGATGTGCCTGGTCCCATTCGGTCGCTTCTCGGTAATCAACTACGAATGCACACGGTGGAGGATTGGCGGATCGTTCAGGTTGACGTGCCTAATACTGACGGTGTGCGATCGATCCCTAAAGTTACGTCGGCAGTTCCGTTAAACCGTCCGCTCGCGACCAAAAATCGGATCTGGACTAGCGGTAGCTTCACCGCAGAGGCTGAGTTTCTTTCGCTGGAGGACGGCATTGTCAGACTTCGGCGGAACACCGGAATTAAGACCAGCATTCCAATTGACCGACTCTCAGTCGCCGACCGTATTTGGATACAAAATCAACTTGCTGGCGGTTAGTCGTCCGGCGGCCTCAAAGCAAGTCCGATAACGCGATCTCCAATGCAGGGCGGTCTGACTTCGGTCGGGTTGGCTATTAAGCAACCAGTGCCGCGGGCCAAGTGTCGTCGAAGTGGTCGTCGGACCAATTAGCAAGAACCAGGTCGGCAGCTTTCGTGTCCAGCCGTTTTGACTTCACCGCATGTTTTTCTTGGCCGCGTTGCTGTTGGTGGTTAACCGACGCAGGCACGCTTCGACTCTTATCGTCATGGCCCACGTCCCGGTGACTTCGATCCGCCACGGTCACCTCGCACGATGATTTGTTGGCAACTCGATCATGTCTGTCATGTCTGTCATGTCTGTTTCCATCGTGTTCATTGTGTTGGTTTGAATG
>CAZFLF010001436.1:0-1802 GCA_964519825.1 uncultured Pirellulaceae bacterium
CGCCACTGCTGCGAAAAGTCACTCCTCGGTGCGCCGCCGGCAGGAACGCGTTATCCCACAGCGCAGTGCCGGCAATGTCACCCGGCCCATTGTTGGACAACAGGACAATGAACCCCGGAAGGTCTTGCGACTCACTTCCTAATCCGTACGTCACCCACGCACCCATGCCGGGCGCACCGAAGCGGGGAATGCCGCATTGCATCAAAAGTTGTGCCGGATCGTGGTTGGACGTGTCGGTGTGCATCGTGCGGATCATGCACAGGTTGTCTGAGCACGTGGCGAGATGCGGCAAGTAATCCGAGAAATCCATGCCGCTCTCCCCGTGTTGGGTGAACGTTCGCGGCGAGGCCATGACGCGGGCACTCCCCTTGATCAGCGAATCGCTGAGCCCATTCAGGAACGACTGCGGAACCGGTTGGCCATGGAGTCGCCGCAATTCGGGTTTAGGATCGAACAGGTCGAGCTGACTCGGCGCACCAGCCATGAACAAAAAGATCACGTTCTTGGCCCGCGCGGGAAAATGAGGCGGCTTGGCTGCAAGAGGCTGTTGATCGTGATTCACCGGTGCGGCAACCGCATCTGCATTCAGCAATCGGACCAACGCCACGCCGCCCAGTCCGCAGGCCGTAGATTGAAGAAAACAACGACGGTTCAGTGCGGTCAGAAATCGCTGGTCGAACATGGTCCTTACATCACCTCTCGCCTATTTGCGGGGAAGCAAGCGAGACGCTTGTTCTCCGCGGCCGTCGTTCGTTTTAATCGCGCGTGATGAATTCATGCAGGTTAAATAGCACACTCGCCAGGTTCGTCCATTCGGCATCGTTCGCGGATGCATGCCCCAACTCTCCCCGGCTGCTCCGTTGGTGTTTAAGGTACTCGACCAGGCGGCCGGTTTCTGCATCGGTCGCGGATCGGCCCAAGCAGATTCGCCACGCGAAACGCACGCGATCCTCGTCCGTCGCGATCCCCTCACGCTGAATCCGCAGCGCAAGAGCCTGAGCCATTTCCGTGAATACCGGGTCGTTAAGCAATGTTAACGCCTGCAGCGGCGTGTTCGATCGATCGCGGCGAGTACAAGTCAGCTGCGGATTCGGAGCGTCGAAGATGATCCCTTGCGCGAAAGGAGAAGTGCGGAGGACGAATGTATACAGTCCGCGGCGATAACGGTCTCCCTTTTCACTGGCCTTCCACGAATTGCTGCCGAAGGCTTCCATCGTGACCCGTTCATGCTGCGGCGGAAAGACGCTCGGGCCGCCGAGTTTCGAGCTGAGCAACCCGCTGGTGGCAAGAGCCATGTCGCGGACCGTTTCGGCCGGCACACGCAAGCTTGACTGGCGCGAAAGCAAGACATTACCGGGATCGAGTATTTCGAATTCCGGCCGTGGCCGTGACGATTGCCGGTAAGTCGCCGAATTGACGATCCGCCGATGCATCCGTTTTACGTCCCACCCGGAACGCATGAACTCATCGGCTAGCCGATCCAGCAGCGCCGGATGCGACGGTCGATCGCCGCGCACACCGAAATCGTTGGAGGTTCCGACCAGCCCGCGGCCGAAGAACTCCTGCCACATCCGATTGACGGTTACTCGCGCGGTCAGCGGATTGTCCGGCGACACCAACCAGCGGGCCAAGGCGAGACGGGATGTTGCATCGGGAGTTGACGCGGTAGTCGCCATTCGCGGTACCCAACTCGGCGTGCCAGGTTCAACATTTGGTCCTGGACTGCGGAAGTCGCCGCGCTCGTGAACGAATGTCTGGCGCGGCGAGAGAGACACTTGCATCACCGGCGCCCGCGTGCCTTG
>CAZFLF010001437.1:0-1801 GCA_964519825.1 uncultured Pirellulaceae bacterium
GGGTGACGTCGGACATGCCGATCAGGATAGCGAGCCATCCGCGGTGATGCCAGAAACTGCCGGATCACACTTCGCGGGCGTAGAGATCGCCGGAGGAACTCATTTCGTAAATCGTTCGTTAGATCGGACGCGTCGCTTGGACGATTTGGCCTGCGTCGTTCGGTGTTCTCGACCCGACAAATGGCACGAGTTCTCGACACGCCAGGCTGTACCAAAATCGGTCGTTTGATGGGACTCCGAGAAAACGGTTGAGTTACCGAATCAAAACGACGATCGCGAGCCGATAGCTGCACATCACTTGGCCCGTGGTGATGACTGCCCAATTGAAACTGACCCAGTCGCCGGACCCTGTGCATGCCATTGATTACGATGGACAAGATTCACTCCGATGGAGCGCCGCGTTCGCGTTGCTCGTCCGAACGCACACCTAGCGTCCGTGACGCCGGCAACACGACTCCGTAGGATGCACTGTCAGGGGCGAAGAACTGTACGATGCAGCCGTCGATGGGTGACGATTGATACACGCTGCCCCAACCAGGTAGCATGATGTGAAGCCAAATGGGAAATCCCCGCTATTACGAGTTTGATGGGCGACGGCGGAAACGGCATCTCGCGAAAGCCAAGTTTCCCGGGTTCAACAAGTGTATTCAGATGATGCGAAGCCACGATGGGGAGAATCGGGAAGATGGATTTGGTTGGCTCGCGCAACACGCTTCCCAACATGTCAACGAGTTGATCGAGGCATTTGCCGACAATGAGAATCTTGGACTTCGCAGCTTGCTCATCGAGCTGATTGGTGTAGCGAAGTCATCCGAAGCATTCCCATTCTTGGCAACACAACTGCGAGCGCATGACTGGAGATTCAGGAAATGGGCGATCGTTGGGCTGAAAAACATGGACGCAAAAGAGGCCCGAACTTTGTTATGGGAAGCTAGATCGTTTGAAATGGAGACAAAGGAAGACACGGAAAGATTCCGCATGCAATTGGCGTCACCTGAGTCGTCGTGGTTAGATTGAGTTGTCACTGCACGATACGTTCCGCTCACCACGTTCCTACGGACTCGCTTCGCTCGTCCTGATCATCGCGGTGACGTGAGATTGAGATTCTCTCAGCTCTCGACCCTGAAGCCGAGGTTGGGAAACGTCGGGGTCAGATAAGGGTGGTTTTTCGAGACCGACGAGCATGAATGCTCCACTGACATCTCCGCCACTGCGGGCAAGGTCTGCCGTCCGGCTAATCCCCCGTGCCATAACGGCCTTGACACTCACTGTTGCGCTTGCTGCAGCTCCTCGGTCCTTTGTGCGAGTCTGGCAATCCGAAAGTCGATGTAGTCACGCAAGTACTGAACCCACGCAGCTACCGCAGAGCCAACCAAGAGCATCATACTCAGCGTCGTTAGCCAGACGGCACCATTGACCTTCTGAACCGACGACACGATCAAGAGGCAAGAGGCTAGCGCGAGAAGTGCGCTGGAAGTAACCATGATCGCCACGACCAAGCGAGTCGTCACACTACTTGGCTCTCCAGCGGCCGATTTCATAAACAGCCCTCCAAATGCCTGACTAGACCTTCCGCGTATCGCATCGACAACCGAATTCTATCAGGTGACAAATCCCCTTTCACGCCCGGTCACAGAAGCCGCGTCTGCCAACCTTGGAAACCGTTCCTTTGATCGGCCGCGTCGATTGAACGGTTTGGCCGGGGTCGTTCGGTGTTGTCGACCCGGCAAATGGCACAAGCTGTATCAAGACCAGTCATTTGATCGAATCTCGACGAGCATCACGAATCGAATGAGCAGAT
>CAZFLF010001438.1:0-1801 GCA_964519825.1 uncultured Pirellulaceae bacterium
GGAGCCTCGCCCTCCCAAAACTCAAAAAAACAACCAATTTCTGGATAAACGAGTGAGGGAGAGATCGAGGGGCCGATAGGCGACGAGGCAATCGTCCGCCAGAACAAACCTGCGACCTGAGGTGACTCATGCAAGCGACGAACGATGCTCCGGTGATTCGCTTGGAGCAAGTGACTAAATTCTTTGGCCGTGAAGCCGCGCTGGTTGACGTCACGCTGGAAGTGCCACGTGGCGTGGTCTTCGCGCTGCTCGGCGAGAATGGTGCGGGGAAGACCACGGCCATACGCATCCTCCTCGGGTTAACCCACGCGGACTCCGGACGAGCGGAAGTGTTGGGACTCGACAGCCGCCGGGAAGGTTTGCAGATCCGCCACCGGGTTGGCTGCGTGTCGGAGCGCCCGACGCTGTATGAGTGGATGACCGTCGACGAAATCGGCTGGTTTACCGCCGGATTCTACGGGGAAGGATTTCTGCCGCGATTCCGGCAACTGGCCGCACAATTCAAACTGCCGTCGGGAAAGAAGGTCAAGGAATTATCGAAAGGAATGCGCGCCAAGGCGGCGCTCGCGCTGGCTCTGGGACATGACCCGGAGCTGCTGATTCTCGACGAACCGACCTCCGGGCTGGACCCGCTCGTCCGGCGCGAGTTCATGGAGAGCATGGTCGATCGGGCCGCGTCTGGCAAAACCGTGTTCCTCTCTAGCCATCAGATGAACGAGGTGGAGCGCGTCGCAGACATGGTAGCGATCGTGCGACAGGGGAAATTGCTGCTCGTGGAGCGGCTCGACCGGCTCAAGGAGGATTTGAACGAAGTCACCGTCACGCTGGCCAATGGGGCGCCCCAACCGCCGGAGCTGGCCGGCGAGATACTCCGCACACGACGGCGCGCCCGGCAATGGCAACTGCTCACGCGGCGCGTCAACCTCGATGACGTTGCCGCATTGCGGAATCACGAGTCGGTCGCGGAAGTTGATGTTCGCACCCCTAATCTCGAAGAGATCTTCGCGGCATATATGCAGACGGAGACGTCTTGATTTGGAGTGCGGTGACTTGGCACCGCTTTGGATTTCAGAACGGACGAATGCACTTTCAATTACCAAGCCAACTCAAATTGACAAGAAAAGCGGTGCCAAGTCACCGCACTCCACAGGGAGAGCTGCCATGCGACCGGGTGAAGGCTTTTGGCGTTTGACTTGGAAGGAATATCGGGCGCAGCGCAGCCTCTGGCTGGCGGTGCTGGTCCTCACGGCATTGATTCAAGCCTGTTTTGCATTCGTCGCAGCGTTGACCAAAGATGGGCCGCCGATTCCTGGAGATGGATACTTGGTGTCGGTGTTTGTGGCGGTCGGGGTCTACATGCTCGGCTGCGGAGCGACTCTGTTCGCCCTGGAACACGAGAATGGGACATTTGATTTCCAGCGCTTATTGCCCGTGCCGACCTGGCATGTGTCTGTGGCGAAGCTGGGATTTGGATTTCTCAGTGGGATTGTGCTGCTGGCGGCATTATTGATTTTTGCACATGCCTTCTTTGTGGGTTGGCACTCGATTTTGGCACCCGTCGATTGGCTCGCCGGCTGTGTCACCTTCACCGAGGTCTTCGTGTGGGCGGTGCTATTCTCGTTGTTGCTCCGTCACCCGCTCCGCGCGGCGGTTTGCGGGATTGTGGCGATGAGCGTGACCGATTGTGTCCTGCTGCCGCTGGCATACGCGCTGCAATGGCAAGAGGACGTACTGCTCTACCATCGCAACTTCTTAGGAACACGCATCGGTATCCTCGCGGTGCTGCTCGCCGTCGACGCTT
>CAZFLF010001439.1:0-1797 GCA_964519825.1 uncultured Pirellulaceae bacterium
GCAGATCTGTTCAATTAAATCTCGTGTTGTTGCGTTCGCGATGTGCTTGAAATTCCATGTCACCAAATATTCTACCCCGTTTGTGGCAGCAATCGAAACATGCGATGCATCCCTCGGCTCGCTGGCCGGTATCGCAAATTCTGCGATTAGCTTTGCAGCCAACTTGCTGGCGTCATCGGACGGCTGAAGGACATCCAGTCCTCGGAGGAACTCAATTCTCTCTGTTGCTGCAGCATGGTCTCCCGCTTCACACTCTTCAACCACAAGATCTGAAATCAAGAGCCTGTATCGCTCATGTGCAAGCTTCCACCACTCGCGGGATACAAGCTGCCGTCCAGCCACTATCGGGTCGGGTTGAAGACGCGCAGCCAAATGGCCAATAACTGTTGTCTCAATGTAGACGGTTGGCTTTGTCATGCGTCATGATTTCTGTTACCGACACGTCACCGATCACTCGCCGACGACGATTGATTCTCAACAGTCACAACGACCGACTTCGCCGCTCCGGTGCCTCGGTTCGGCTTTTCGGGCGCCGGAACTCTCGGTCGGTTCGATGTTCGTCGCGCTGTAGCTGGGCAACCAATCCTTCAAGCGTGCCCCCAGCCTCAGCGAGCATTCCTTCTCGCGTTTCGTGCAATTCGTCAAGTAGTGGATTCTTGGTCATTAGATCAATGAAGACACTAGGGTGCGCGTCTCGGAGAGACGTGACCACGATATTACGTCACTTTGATCGGAACGGATTCGATGATGGAGTGGCCCGACTTGCGGAAGGGACGTGGCATGGGCTGGGCAAGCCCCTTTTCGTCGATCGTGCGGCAGCGGAATGTGTACGCTCCGGCGGACTGGCCCGGCAATAACGCGGCCCAATGGACTTTTGCCAGGCGCATGGGCCAGGTTCTGGGTTTAGCCGCGGCGGATTCATCGGTTGCTGCGAAACCTAGCGTGTTGGGAGGAATCTTGCCATCCGGAAGCGCGCCCCAGTGCCGCGGCGGCGAGAGGATTTCGGCGTCGCGCCACGGAGCCTGCGTGAAGTACGGATCGTCGGCCGCCGGCTCTGCATCGTCGGATTGGAGGACGATCTGAACTTTGCTCAATCCCGAAATGCCAACTTGAGCGTATCCCGTGACTGGGATCGGTTGGCCGGCTTTGACTTCGCCCGGAACGGACAGAGTCGCGGCAAAGGACTTCAGCGGACTGTCGACGTCGTTATTGCCGTCGGCGTAAGTGTCGTTGGCGTGTGCCAAGTTGGTCAGCACGACATGGGACAGCCACTTGATTGATTTGAAGCCATAGGCCTCCGGCACAACGATCCGCACTGGTCCGCCCCGTTTGCTGTCCAGCCACTCTCCGTTGAGCTTGTAACACAAAATGACCGGCGGCAGATCGAAGGGGTCTTCGAGCACTCGGCCCACGGGGAGTGAACTGCGGAACATCTGAGTGGGATCGTCGTTGTGGTAGCCGTAGTAAAAGACGCGTCGCAGATTTTCGCGCGGTTGCACCCGCCACACCACCTCGCGCAACGGCACTCCCTCCCAGATTCCCATCCCCAGCGGGCACCCGATGTTGAGACAGGTCATGACCTTCGCAAATCGGACCGCATGCGTTTCGGCCAGCTGCAGCAAGGCAGTGAAATCGAGCGCCGTCCCGGCGGCCTTCGTCATCGGCTTGCCGATCTTGGTGGGGTTGTCGGCGTCGGAGACAACCTCCAGTTTCCATGTTTCGCGAGTCATTCCGACCTCGCGTTTCTTGTCGTCCGGCAACGAATGGGGCAATGGCTTGCCGCGCGACACGTCGCGA
>CAZFLF010001440.1:0-1797 GCA_964519825.1 uncultured Pirellulaceae bacterium
CCAGGATGATTTGTCGATCAAGCAGTCCGAATTCGATTTCTAACGGGTCGGTGATTAGGCCAGACGGGACGGTGATAGCCGCGGTTTGGAACTCACCGCGCAGCAGCGCTGCACTTCGTTCGCGCCCATTCAACCGGGCGGTGAACCATTCGCGTCCGTCGTGGATTCGCAGCGCCAATTCACGATTCCCCGTCAACGTTGCTCGGCAGCTGAGGATCAAGTCCACCACCTCGCGCAACTCGCGCGACTCCCCCTGGTTGTAGCCATAGTTATCGGCGACTGCCGCTTCGTCCGAACGCGGGTACGGATTGGCAAAACAACGCCAATGATGGTAAGTCAGCCAATCGATATCGGGCGACGATGATTCGGCAGATCGATTCGTCATGGCTGGCGGAACGAAACGAAATCCCGGACCTTCCGCCTGCCACCCCGATTGTTCCGCATTAGGCTGCCACCGGGCGGGGAGAGATCGCTGTGGTTGCGGTGCGTAAGCATTGTCGTGAACCGGCAGCGCGACCTGATGGAATTCGGCCAGCGACTTGCGCCAGAGTTTTCCGTTGACGTACAAGTCCCCATGTCGAATTGCAATCTGCTCGCCTGGCAAGCCAACGACTCGTTTCACCACCAACCGTTCCGGCTGGCGCGGATCGCGAAAGGCTACGAGGTCAAATCGTCGTGGAGAGTCGAAAAGATAGGCTGCCCGGTCAATGAGCACTCGATCTCCTCGTTCGCGGTGGGCGAGTCCGACCGGATTTCGCGCATCACCACAGTTGGGACAGACGGCTCGTTCATCGGGGGGTGGCGACTCGACAGCAAACGGAAAGACGAAACCACAGTCCGCGCACGTGACCGAGAAATGCTCACCGAGCAACCGTTCCGCCATCGACCCGCTGACCACGCGCACGGGCCGAATCCAGCCTTGCAATGCGAGAATCCTGGCGGCAGCTAGGGCGAGCCCAACGGTCAAACCGCCGATCAGCAATCGCTGCGGAGAAATGCGACGCAACATTCATTATTTTGGTGGTTCGCCGGTTTCGAGCACCGCCAAGAACGCTTTCTGAGGAATATCGACTTGTCCAATCGACTTCATGCGCTTCTTGCCTTCTTTTTGTTTCGCCCACAACTTGCGTTTGCGGGTGATATCGCCGCCGTAGCATTTGGCGGTCACGTTCTTGCGCATGGCCGGAACCGTTTCGCGGGCGATGACGCGTGTACCGATCGCAGCCTGCACGGCGACTTCGAACATGTGCCGATCGATTTCACTTTTTAACTTCTTGGCCACGGCACGCCCGCGCCGATCGGCATCTTCGCGGTGGCAAATGAAACTCAATGCATCGACTCGTTTGGCATTCACGACGATGTCCAGACGCACGAGGTCCGCGGGGTGATAGCCGATGACGTCGTAGTCCATCGTTCCATACCCGCGCGTCACGCTCTTCAGCTTATCGTGCAGATCGTAGATCACTTCGGCGAGCGGCATTTCGTAGGTCATTAACGCCCGCGTCGGCGACAAGTATTCGGTACGCACGTGGGTGCCCCGGCGATCCATGCAGAGTTTCATCACTGGACCGATGTACTCGGTCGGCTGGATCAAGTTGATCCGCACGATCGGCTGCAGAAACTCCTCGATGTCGCCGCCGTCAGGAACTTCCTGTGGCCGGTGGATTTCCAATTCGTCGCCGTTTCGCTTTTTGATCCGATAGGTGACGTTGGGCGCGGTTTGCACCAGGTCGACATTAGATTCGTTTTCGAGCCGTTGCTGGATGATCTCCATGTGCAGCAGCCCGAGAAACCCGC
>CAZFLF010001441.1:0-1791 GCA_964519825.1 uncultured Pirellulaceae bacterium
GACATCGACGAATTCACGCTGATCGGGTTCGAGATGGACAGCCGCGGTTTCCGATCCCGCTTCTGGCGCGCGAGCACGCCGGGCTGTTCACGTTTGCCGGTGCAGCGCTGGTCGGACTGCCGGACGAGGTTTCCGACCGGGTCGCCGAGCTTGAGCCCATCGTCCGTGCACCGGTGAGCGGCACCGGCCGCAAGAACGCGACCTGGCTGGAGCCAATCGTCCGCGTAAAGGTGCGTCACCGTCGCGGCGAAGCCGGTTCCGATCTTCGGCATGCCTCGGTCAAGGGGCTCGCCGAGTAGGGCCACCGAGATCAGGCCACCTCCCGGCGCGGGGTTGGGTTGCGAAGTTCTGGATCTTCGGCCGACCACGAAGCCCATCGCTTCGACCACACATGGTCTTCTCCGCATTCCCAGCACCTGAACGTAAACCGCGTTTCACGCATGCGATCAAAATGAACGCGCTCAACACGAATACCGGTGGAGACCTGCCGGCCACTGCGGGGACAAAGGATCGTTATTGCGCCCATCGCGAATCACTTTCGCCACCTAACGACTGGGCGAAGAATACGTCATGGCTCGTTGAATGTGTGGTGCCGATTTTCGGAGCTACAACGCAGTCCTGTTGGACGACAACAGCTGTGCTCCTTTCATGACAGCGGTCCGCTCAACTTGGCGGGCGATCTGTTCGGGTGCCATGCCGCTCTCGGGATAAAACGACAAGAGCTGCAAGGCGACGGCGTTCGTGTCGATCACCGAGGCGTCGGCCTTCAACTGATCCACCAACCTGTCGATGGCGCTCAACAGCGCGGCCTTTTCGTCGATCACGGCCAGAATTCCATCGCGTGAAAGAAACAGCCTAGCTCAACTGCCGTCACCCGCTCATGGTTGCACGCACTCACCCTCGCCTCGCCACTATCCGCCTGTCCGCTGGAAGACAACGGCTGTTCTCACGAGAAAGGCCGCTGTCCTGTCGTGTTCGTCACTGGGTTCTTGTGGCTATCGATTGGCCGTGAAATCAGGGTGATGAACCACCCGCCAACCGGAACTACCGGTTGGTCCCATTATGCTTCCAAAATGTGCCGGTCGTCCGCGATAATTAGGAACTACCGGTTGGAACGGTTGGCGCGCGACGAAATCGTGACGAATCCCGATCGCGACGACGAAAACGGCGGGCGAAAGGAGAAGCGGCTTCCAGCCTCATTGGTCCGTATATTTCGATGCACGAACCATTGGGACTCGCACCTAACGCCCGTCGAAGGACAGGCTTCTGTCATCGAGGATCTCGACATGACTATCAAGATGAGAAAGCTTTATGAAATTCCGGGCGGCGACCGATGGTTTCTCGCCCGCGATATCGACACTCAACGCGTATTTGTCCGCCACGAGGCAAATCAATCATCTGGCGGAAAAGTAACCGAGTTCGAGATTGGAGACTTCCTCCGCTCGGAAGAATCCCCCGAACACAGTGAGCTGTTGCGCTTGATCGGTTCGCTGATTGACGACGATCCCGTACGCGAGGGGTACAATCAAGCAAGTTAGAAACCGCCCGGGCAGCCGATTACCATGAAGGTTGCCCCGTCATTGGCGATGACGACATGGGCGGATCCCCTTCGATCGAAGCTGGATGCCATCCGCCGAACAAAAGCGATCCGAGGATGCCACCAATGAGCCCTGCCGAGAAAAACAATGCAATTATCCACTACTACCGCGGCGAAATCGGTCGCATGTCTAGCTGGCGAACTCGCATCGATCAGACCAGCAACTGGGCGATCACCGTGGTCGCAGCGATGCT
>CAZFLF010001442.1:0-1788 GCA_964519825.1 uncultured Pirellulaceae bacterium
GGCCTCCGGGTTCAATCACCGCAACGGACTTTCCCATGCGGCGAGCCTGAACCGCCGCGACGACGCCGGAGGAGGTCCCGCCATAGATAACGAGATCGTGAGAATGTCGTTCCGCGGCCTGCGCCGTCAGACAAACGGTCGCCAACAAAAAAGTTATGCAGCGAGGCATGATCGGTGACTCCAGTTGTTCTCGGGGCGACTCATTGTAATCCTCCCGCTGCTGCTTGGCGGCAAGTAGTGTGGTGCGACGCGAGAACTGTCCGACTACTGCCTCGCCGACGGCGGATTGATTACGATGCGAGAGTTCGTCGGATAGCAACATTCGACGGAAAGGAATCCCGTTTATGGCAAAAAAAAAATCTGGTGGCCAGCGTAAGGGCAAGAAACCGCCGAGCGATCTGCCGGCGGACCTGCTCAACGCTGGGCTAGATCCAGCATCGCTGCAAAAGGTGTTGCACCAAATGTGGGGCAATGTCGTCGGTGATCAGCCTCCCAGTTCGCCAGAGGCACGCGGCCAAGATCTGGCGTTTCAGGCGTACGAAGCGGAGGAGGCTTCTCAGCGCGTGAAGCTCGCCCAGCAATCGCTCGCACTTTGGCCCGACTGCGCGGATGCATATCTCGTACTGGCGTTTGAGGCGGATGAAGACGCCGAGCGGCTCAAAATCCTGCAGGACGCTGTGGCGGCCGGCCGCCGCGCAATCGGTGAACCAGCCTTCGAGCAGACTGTGGGGAAATTCTGGCTGACCCCGGAAACCAGGCCGGTCATGCGCGCCATGCTGGAAATGTCGCACACGCTGTGGAATCTCGGACGGCACACCGAGTCGATCGAACAATTGCGGGAGATGTTGCGACTGAACCCCGGCGATAATCAGGGGGTACGGTACGTTTTGCTCAGCCATTTGTTGTTTCTGAATCAGAACGACGTCGCCGCCTCACTCCTCGACGATTTCCCCGAGGACGCGAGCGCGGATTGGCTCTATTCGAGGGCATTGCTGATGTTCCGCCGGGAAGGAAGTACCCCCGCGGCAAAGAAGGCTCTCCAAGCCGCAAAGAAGTCGAATAAATTCGTGCCGGCATACCTGGTCGGCAATCAGCAATTACCGGAATTCCCGCCGGAATACGTGGGGATCGGCGACCGCCAGGAAGCCGAATCGTATTGCGGCGATGCGTTGCGTCATTGGCGCGACACACCGGGTGCCGTCCCTTGGCTACGCGAGACGCTCAAGGTGCCTCGACCCAAAGCACCGAAAGTGGAAATCGATAAGCGGGCGTGGTACCGACGCAAAGCGAAGCTGGTCGATTTGCCGCAAGATCAATCGGATATCTGGCACGTCAGCATGGAAGCCATTTCCGATACGCAGCCCTCGGAACGAGACGGTGAAATGGTGTGGGGACTCGTCGCGCTCAGTCCCACACGGGAAGAGGTGATCGCTGGAGAATTCTCCGACGACAAACCGTCCGCGAATGAGGCGCTCGAATGGCTGGTTGGCGCCATGTTGCGGCCGGATGACGACGATCCGCGTCGTCCTGGGTTGGTGCGGGTTGCCGTGCAATCGTTGGCGGATGCGTGGCGGCCGAAATTGGCTGAGCTCGAAGTCGACTGTGAATTTGCCGAACAGTTAGATGACGTACGTGAATACCTGAGGATCCTGCGGCAAGAGACCGATCGCCAGATGAGCGCCCGAAGCAGCGAGACGTTGGATGACAAAGGCTTGGCCGGATTGCCGCAGGCCGAGGAAGAGTGGCAACTCGACATGCGACTGCTGGCGGCGTTCATTGGCGATCGTG
>CAZFLF010001443.1:0-1778 GCA_964519825.1 uncultured Pirellulaceae bacterium
ATTGCCGACCAGGATCCACCGATCGTGACTGGGGCGAGACAGTGATCGGACACCGTACGGAGCAAGTCTCTGCCAGCGCCGACGGACGAGTCATTAAACTCCGTGATACCTTGCGGGACGGCGTCGTCGTGGATCACACGATCACCGCCGCAATGGACGAAGTCGACTTTCGTCTGGTGGCCCACAACCCTACCCAAACGGCGTCATTGGCGCATTGGGCACAGCCCTGTATCCGAGTTGACAGATTCACGGGGACCACGCGCGACGACGCCCGCACGCTTGTGCCTCGCTATGCTCGCCAGTGCTTTCTCTTCATCGATGGCAAGCTGACAAAGTTGCCAACGGAACCTTGGGCAGATAAAGCGCGGTACACGCCGGGCCAGGTCTACTGTCCGAAGGAAGTCGACCGGAACGATGTGAATCCTCGGCCCCTAAGTTCGCTGGTTCCGACCCACGGACTTACCGGTTGCTTTTCCGCAGATGGCACTCAGATCATGGCGGTGGCCTGAGAACCATATCAGGAGATCTTTCAAGGTGTGATCGCCTGCATGCACAACGACTTTCGCATCGGTGGCTTGAAACCGGGTGAAACCAAGAACATTCGCGGCAAACTGTACGTCGTTCCCGCGGATGTGGATCGACTTGTTACCCGTTTCAAAGCTGATTTCCCTGTACAGAGAGAACGGTAAGAAATCCCACCGCGGGGAGATGCCAACATCCGATCGGGAATTGCCAGTGGACCGGGAGCGGGCGAACTCGACGGTCAACTGGCTGGCCTGCAACCCAAGAGCGACAGGACCAGCCAGCGGCAATCCGAGCTCCGAACGGATTGTTCAAGCTACTCAAGTTTGAGTGTGAAGTCGTTCGTGCCGTCGGAGGTCACTTCCACTTCGATCGTTGACGTCTTGACATCGGCGTACTTGGCAGGGATTTCGTTCTTTGGCTCGACCTTTGTTTCGCCGGGCGCGCCCATCATCTTGCCGTAGCCTGGCATCCCGGCAACGATCCCGCCCTTTTTCATTTTTTCGGGGTCGATTTTGGTGACTTCCTCGGGCAGCGCGGACTTGGTGACCGTTACGGTATGCCGACCAACGAGTGCTCCGTCGTTCATGCCGAAGGTCGACAGCTTGAAGTTGCCCGAGGCATCGGTTGTGCCGTGGCTGAACCGCGAGCCACCGTCCTTGGGAGTAAAGACCACCCTCGCGCCGTCGACGGGCTGCCCATTCAGTGTAACGACGCCACTAGCATCCGCCACTTTGGCAGAGTTCCCCCCGCCGCAGCCCAACAGCACACAGATCGCAGCAGCCGGCGCCAACTTTAGCCATAGGTTCTTCACAGCATTCTCCTCTCAATGCACGAGCCGCGCCGCGTTTCGCTCGGCGCGGCTCGTGCTAGTCGAAATTAGTAATAAAAACCGACAACAGCACCGCTCAGTAGTTACCTACTGGCTGGCCATCCCGGCGGTCACCCAGCCGCTGGTAGGTCATGTAGTCGATTGTTTCGGACAGAAACTGGACGGAACCATCGGCGAGCGTGAATTGAGCGCCACCGGGATGACGCGATTTGAATGCCATGGACATGTTCCACGTGCGGAAGTGATTGCAATCCTCCACGCCACCCGTGGTGTCGTCTTTGCCGCCGCGCTCACGCCGGCAGGTGGGCCAGTTGATCGGCCCCACTGTTGCGGACCAAATAGCATTCCAGTGGGACCAAGGGTGATACTGCATGTGGTCGCCGCAAAGAGGACGAATTTCGCCCATCGCGATCACGTTCGAGGT
>CAZFLF010001444.1:0-1774 GCA_964519825.1 uncultured Pirellulaceae bacterium
CGGCCACCGTTGCCGCACACGCCCCGTTACTCATCCACTCCAAGGAGCCGTTCCCCGCGGGAGCGATCGAAGGGTACTGGACTGCGTCGAAGTGCCGGCAAGAGGGTTGGAGCACGGCACTCAAAGAGTTCACCATTGAAAAGCAGGACTTGTCACTGTCGCTGGCAGAAGTGGGCTACTGGATTCAGCCAATGTTGGAGGAAGTGTTGACAGCGGAAGTGCTCAGTCGCGTCTGGGCAGCCGTTTGTTCGCTGGCGGACGCAGGACGCGGCGCGGAAGAAACTTTTCCGATCGCTCAAAACATCTTGGCCGGGCACCTTGAGGCGCGGCATCGCGTGCTGAATCTGATGGTGTACGGTTACGGACTGCGCGTCGAGGAGGCGGTCGCATTGAATCGAATGCGGATTCGCAATGAACGCTGGACCGACACACTCTTGTCGCTACTTGGTCCTGTGGCCGGCAAAGCGGAATGGGCGTTCCAGCCGCGCCGTGTGCGAAGTCTGGCGAGGGCGTTACGCCAACACGAAACCGCCGGTGGAATGAGCCTCGCAAAGTCTTTGCTGCTCGCCACGCTGGCCGCTGCCTACCAGCGCCCGCCCACAACTGCGGCACCTCACGCCGAACTGAATCGCCGGATCGCGTGCAGCGTCGTCGCCTGTTTTCCGCCACACGTTTTTGACGCGACCGGCCTCCCAACTTCGGTGCAACAACTGTGGCTACTGCAATCGACATCCGACACCCAAGGACGATTGGATGTAGCTAAGCCGTGCGAACCGATCAGCTCGGACGATTACAGTGTCTTTCCCTCTCCACCCGGCAACGGCGATCAACATCGTCGTTTCGATCTCCGGTAAGTGGTCGCGTCTCGAAGAGACGCGGCCACACAAAAGCCAATCGCTTTTGTCGAGGCAACACGATACGTTTCTTGAGCTAGCCACTCTCGCCAGACTGAGTTTCACCTATGATTCGAATACGTCGAGTTCATGCCCAGTGGGTCGCTTCGCACTTGCAACGACTGGCGCCGAAGCTACTGGTTTGCTTGTTCCTGGCAGGGCTGTTGCGGCCGCTCTTGTTACCGGCCGGCGAACTCACCAAGCGTGCGGCACGGATCGATCCGGACGGTATTCGCGGCTCGCTGGTAATTTGCGGCGGGGGTGCGCTGCCGGACATAATTCTGGAGCGGTTCGTGCAACTAGCCGGCGGCAAATCCGCGCGGCTGGTGTTAATCCCGACTGCGGCGGAGGATCGCGAGATCGCAAATCGAGAGAAGCTGATTGCAGCCTGGGCCAAGCAGGCGCCAGCGGCGGTCGAGGTGCTGCACACCCGGTTGCGTGACGAGGCCAATCAGGACGGATTCGCGGCGCCTTTGAAACAAGCAACGGGCGTGTGGTTCGGCGGCGGACAGCAATCGCGCATCGCCGAGGCCTATGTGGGTACGGCGATCGAGCGCGAACTCCTGGCGCTTCTCGACCGTGGCGGCGTGATCGGCGGCACGTCGGCCGGCGCCGCAGTTCAATCGCGGCTGATGATCGTCGGCGGGAATCCGGTCGCTCGGACCGGTGTCGGGTTTGGCCTCCTGCCGGACTCCGTGGTCGACCAACACTTCCTGCAACGCGACCGCAAGGTGCGACTGACGCGGGTCCTGGCCGAACATCCAGGTCATGTGGGATTCGGCGTGGACGCAGAAACGGCGCTGATTGTGCATCACCGGCAGTTAGAAGTCTTGGGGCAAAACAAGGTCACCATTTGTCTCGCCGAATCTGCTTCGCGCCCG
>CAZFLF010001445.1:0-1771 GCA_964519825.1 uncultured Pirellulaceae bacterium
GCTAATTAGCCAATCGCGAGCAATGGACATTCAAAATGCAAGCCTCAATAAACGAGACAATGGAAGCTTCGACCACTACCGACCAAACAGCTCACGTTAGCCAACGCGAATTGAGCAAACAAGAACGCGATGCCAGACTCCTTCGATCCCATGACCGGCCTACAAACCAATTCCGAACGCGAACAATTGCTGCTGGCTCGCTTTGCGATGCACAGCGCCGATTCTGCCGGGAGACGGCATCCAGAGTCCGAACATCCGTATCGTGGTCCCTTTCAACGCGATCGCGACCGTATTCTACACAGTTCGGCATTCCGGCGGCTCAGCGGCAAGACGCAGGTTTTCACGGGTGAAATGGGGGACTACCACCGAACGCGGTTGACGCACACCTTCGAGGTCGCGTCGATTGCCCGCACGATCGGCCGGGCATTGCGGCTGAATGAAGACTTGATCGAGGCACTAGCTCTGTTTCACGACATCGGTCATCCCCCCTTCGGTCATGCCGGCGAAGACGCGCTCGACGAGTGTTTGGCCGAATTTGGCGGCTTCTCACACAACCAGCACGCACTGACCATCGCGGAAGAACTCGAATCGCGGTATCACGACGTTCCGGGACTGAATCTGAGCCTGGAAGTGCTGGAGAGCCAAACCACGCGAATCGACAAACAGGCCCCAGGACTTACGCCGCTGCTGGAAGCCCAAGTCGTCGACGCGGCGGACAGCATCACCTACGACGCGCACGACACGGACGACGCACTCAAGTTGGGTTTGCTGACCCTGGATGAAATGAACCATCTACCGCTCGTCGCGAAAATCCGCGCTCGGGTCGGCGCACGATTCGCTGGCATTGCCGGCGAGCTACTCCGCAATGCGGTTGTCCACGAGTTGATCGATTTCCAGGTGAGCGACTTACTGGGACATTGCGGTCCCGAATTGGCAGCCAGGAATTTCACGAACGCTCGCCAGGCACGTGGTGGAGCTACGGTGATTGTCCCGAGTCCGCAGATGACACAGATTAAGTCCGAATTGGAGTCGTTCTTGTACCAACACGTTTATCGTCACCCGCAATTGTTAGCGGTCCGTCAACAAGCCCAGGAACGCCTGCAGAAGCTGTTCCAGGGTTATCTCCGCCAACCGGATTTGTTGCCGTCCCAGTTTCAACAACGGGCCGAATCGAACGGACTGCCGCGAAGCATTGGCGAGTATCTCGCCGGAATGACGGACCGTTTTTGCGACCAACAGTATGAGCGGTTGTTTGCAAAACAACGCGGGGGCTAGTTGGCCGGAGGGGGCGGCGCTTAGAATATGCCGGGCAGATGAACGAACACAGACGCAGACAATTCGCGCCCCACCGCGATCTGTCGACGGATGGGGGGTGTACGTTGCCGTTAATCTCGACGTTTCCAAGAGATGCGCGTGCAGGAGCCAACTTGTTGTTAAAGTAAATGCGCAGTGACCAGTAAAGACCTGCCAGTTCAAAATGATCAGTGCAAGAATGAGAACTACAAGATGAAAAACGTGTTAAGAGCATGGTCAGTACCCATGATTTGGCAGGAATAGCATCATGGCACTTCTGGTTTTACGGATCACGTTTCTCGTGGCTGCGGCCGGCGTCGCATTTACGATCATCAATTCGAAGCCGTTCACAAATCTGGAACTTAAGCACCCGTGGGGGGTTTTCATCACGGTGCTGGTGAGCTCCGTAGCGGTGGTGGGCATCGATATCTTTTGGCCAAGGAAACGCATTGAAACAATCAGTTGCGTCTACTTTGGG
>CAZFLF010001446.1:0-1767 GCA_964519825.1 uncultured Pirellulaceae bacterium
GGGCGCCAAGCTGCGAGACATCGCGAATGCCTTGCAGCGTCGCAGACGTGTGGCTGCCTAGACTCCGCTCACGCACCGTAAGGCACTCCCAGCTCTGATATCCTTCTACCGTGCCACCTGTTGTGCTGGGGTGCGTTCTGTTGGCCGTCATGACCCGGCCCGTTCTCGCGCAGCAGCTCACGTACAAGACCCACATCGAAATTCGAACACTCCAAGCAGATCCGGTCGATTCTCAGCTCGATAAGGTCATTGATGAAGCTGGTCGTGAGCTGCGCCAAGCAGTCCTTGCCGGCGTCGAGGGCGGGGCGGCAGATTCCATTACGACGATCAGTGACGGAGCTGTGCGCGTGGAGCACATACCCGGTGGCACGGTCGAGATCATCCGCCACGATCGAGACACTCTCGTTTTGAATCCAGCCAAGAAAACGTACTGGGCGCTACCTCACCGGCCGCCAACCACCAGCCTGCCTGGACTAAGCGCGCGACTGTCATGGAAGCGGACCGGGGAGTCCGACATGATCGCCGGAGTGCTAGCGGAACAGATAGTCTTCGACATTGCGATGCTTCCAGCTGATCAGCGGTTCGCGAAGATGCTTGATGAGCCGGTCATGTTTAGTGCGCAAGGTGAGGTGTGGGTTGCCGCTCAGTACAGCCGTTACGCAGGAATGGCCGCGGCAGTCGCACCCCAAGTGCTCAGCGCATTTCCAACACTGGCTGAGTTGGCTGAACACGGCGCGATCGTGCGCAGCCTCATCGTCTCTGAGCTTCTCGGGCCAGTCGAGATCGAAACCGTCGTCACTCAGATTTTAGAGAGTCCTCCTGCTCCCGAGGTCTATGACGTGCCATCCGACTACCGGAGGGTGCCGCCGCCGCCGGCTCAAGGCTTCGAGCTACCTCAACTTATCAGCCGCGTGTCGGCGAATTACCCCTCCGAGGCCGCGACGGCCAAGATGGATGGCATCGTACTGTTGCAGATTACCGTAGCGATCGACGGCTCGGTCCGAAATCCGCGAATCCTCAAAGGGCTCGGGTATGGCCTGGACGAGGAAGCCGTCAAATCCGTGCTTCAATGGCGCTACAAGCCTGCTCGCAAGAACGGGCAGCCCATCGATAGTCAAGTGACCATCTCGTTCGGTTTCACGTATCGCGAACGGTCCCGTTGACAACTGGAGGACTGAAATGCACAAGGTCATTTCCGTCGTTGTCAGTTGTGTGATTGCGACAGTGACAGTCACCGATTCGGTTCTGGCTCAGGACCCGGTGGAACTTGAATCTCTGCTCGGGCGGATACGTGCCTACGTGCTCGACTACGAAACAAAGTTGACAGGTGTCGTCGCGGAGGAGCAGTACGAACAGTGGGTTGAGGCCGGGCGGGCGGCTACAGGGTCCTCCACCGGCCGGGTACGGCAAAGAGACAGTGCGGTTCAGGGAGCAACAAAGCGATCACTCGTATCTGACTTCCTCATGATTAGGTGGCCCGGCGAAGCCGCGTGGTTCGGATTCCGTGACGTTTTGTCGGTAGACGGCACGCCCGTCCGCAACCGAGAAGAACGCTTACTCAAGCTCTTTACGCAAAATCCCAAGGACGTCCTTGCCCGCGCGGACTTGATCGCGGCTGAAAGCGCGCGCTACAACATCGGTGGAGTCGAGCGCAACATTAACGTCCCAACGCACACGCTCGACTTTCTTCATCCTCGTCATAGCTCTCGGTTCTCATTCCGCAAAGCTGGTGAAGAGTCGCTCGATGGCAGAATTGTTTGGCGAATC
>CAZFLF010001447.1:0-1762 GCA_964519825.1 uncultured Pirellulaceae bacterium
ATTTAGACGAAAAACGAAGAGACGTGGAAGATATGCGCAAACTGGCAATCAAACTTACGAAAGAAGTTACTGAAGTCTTCACAGGCGAGGCACCAGACCCGCTGCAGAATGATTTCCTGGATCAGTTTGAAGGGCTCGGCGATGCTATGGCGGATCGGTTGCGTGTCCCTCGTCCTCGGCGCGCACCAAGACCGGGAGGACCGTAACCATGCTTCTCATCTGGCTGATTGTGCTCGTGTCGTACGGCTTGATTCGCGGATTCGGCGAAATCGATCCGCTCGCATGGCTGTTGCTGATCCCGATGTATTCTCAGGATGCCAACGACTGGAAGGTCAAGAAGACCGCCAGGGCCGCGGAAGAAAAGCGTAGTTGGCTCGGGATGATCCGGGCCGGCAGGAATTGACGATGAACCGGGCCGCACTTCACTGACTTGGCGTTTTCCACCTGCGAATTCAGGACGATCCGAACATGAGCGAACGATTTGAACTCGGAACCGAGGTCACATTCTCGCACCGTGGCAACACGCAGACCGGCCGCGTTGTCGGGCACGAGCACGTTGCCGAGCCTCGTCGGCGGTGCGGCTGGCATTACACGATCAGGACCAGCGATAGCCAGATTGCGACCGTCCACGAAAGTCAAGTGGGCGGAGTCGTCGGCGAAGTGGCTTGTATCGGGTGAAAACATTTCTCCACGGAGTTTGACCATGACAACTTGCATCAACCTACGTGAACAGTTCGGGCGCGAGTATCGGATAGGGCATGATCCGGCCTACTTCGCGGACTACGGCGCACGGGCCCGGGTGGATGACCCCTGGCTGCAAATCATTCCCGGTGGACGCGGCCACATTTACCCGCACGGCGGGGATCTACTGGCGGTTGCCACCAACGGCCGCGGACCAATCGTCGCCAAGCTGGCGGCGGTTCCCAGTGTGGCTGTGGTCCAGGATGGCACAGACGGTATCAACGCCACATTCCCGCTTGAGTCGTTCGCGGAAGTGGCAGGCCTCATTCAAGCCAGACGGAGACGGAAACGGCTGTCACCGGAGCACCGGGCCAAGTTGGTTGCGGCTGGCGCGGCGTCAAGATTCCAGCACGGCACAAAGGCGCGGGAAATCGAGCCAGAATCGACGATCGGCACCTTGGACGACTCAAGGGCGGCAAACCTCGTTAGCGGAGTTTTTTGAGGACTCGGCTTGCAATCCACCCCGTCGGCCCCTAGAACAATAAACAAGTCGGGCCGGCAAGGCGTAGGAACCAAGCCGGCCCTGACCATCACGCAACACACTGGTTGAGAGTGTATCACGTCATGGCTACAGCCAATTCTACTTGCCGAATCGTCTTGGCACACACCCCCTCCCAGAGTTGCTTTCAACACTCTAGTCGCGCCGTTTCTTGGCGCGGGAGGAAATTCTCCGATGCCGACTACGACTACTGTTCTCACGGGCCCGCAGCGTAAGACGCGAGGCGAAAAGCCCGCCACGATCGACGACGGACTGCCCACCGTCGACGTGAAGCTGACGATCAATCGCGACCAGTTCATTCGACTGGCACACCTGGCAAATGCGAACGCCACGCAAACCACTTTCTTGCGCGTCGATTGCGGCGTGCCGGATTTGATTCTGTCGCTGCTCAACAGTCTGGACGCTGGGATCGTCCGGCCCGGGAGCCACGAGCGCGCTTGCTTTTCCCAGCTGTTCGGGGAAGCGTTGGATACCGCGGTCGGGGCAATGTACGCGGCGGGAGGTGCGTCATGAAATCGCGAT
>CAZFLF010001448.1:0-1761 GCA_964519825.1 uncultured Pirellulaceae bacterium
GCAAGCGCTCGTTACGCTGAACGATCCGCAATACGTTGAAGCCGCGCGGCATCTGGCCCAACAGGCGCTGCGCGCTCATTCGTCGTCCGACGAAGCGAGTTTACAGTTCATTGCCGCACGCCTGTTGGCACGCCCCTTTCGACCTGACGAACTCGACGTGGTGACCAGCTCGCTCCGCGATTTGGCGGCGTACTATGAGGGGCACGCCGACGATGCCAAGGCGCTGATCTCGTTCGGGGAATCGAAGCCGGATGGAGAAATCCCGTCAGGAAAGCTCGCAGCCTGGACCATGCTGGCCAACGAGCTGATGAACTTGGATGAGGTGTTGAATAAGTAGGTTAGAGGTTAGAGGTCAGAGGTCAGAGGTTAGTTAATTACCAGAGAGGAATCGGTCATGGCGCGAATTATTCTGGCCGGGGTTTTGGGCGGAATCGTAATGTTTATGGCCGGTGCGTTTGAGCACATGGCGCTGCAATGGGGAGACCGATCATTCAAGGAATTGCCGAGCGAACAGGCTGTCCGAGAATTCATCGGCCGCCAGAATCTCTCGCACGGCGTTTATGGATTTCCGGGCGCCGGAGCGCATGGAACCGACGAAGAAATGAATCAGCTCAAGGAACTCTACAAACAAGGTCCGAACGGCATACTCTTTATTGGTCGCACGGGCGAGGCAATGATGTCTGGTCGCGAGTTCGGACTGGAAGCGGGAGCCAATATCGCCGTCGCACTGCTGGCAGCGTTCATTGTGTCCCGCTTACGGGTCGGCTCTGGTTTTGGCCTGCGTTGGCTGGTGGTAGTTTTGATCGGTGTTGCCGGCTGGTTTTCGGTCAGTGCTTCGCACGCCATTTGGTACCGGTTCCACTGGGATTTTGTCCGCGACGAATTGATGTGTGTGGGCCTTGAATCGGCCCTAGCCGGGCTGCTCATTGCCGCGCTGGTCAAGCCGTCGGCGGACGTTCAACCCGCGACCAAACAGTAGTGCAACGATTCCACCAAGTTCTCCTCATCGTTTCGACGCTTATTGGCTCGTGGCTGGGCATGCAGGCCACGCACGAGTTCGGTCACATCTGCGGGGCTTGGGTCACCGGCGGACAAGTCGAGAAAGTCGTGCTGCACCCGCTGACGATTTCTCGGACCGACGTGTCACGGAATCCGTCTCCGCTGGTGGTGGTCTGGGCAGGTCCGATTCTTGGCTCGCTGTTGCCGCTGGGGTTGTGGATGGCCGTTCGCCAGGTCTTACCGCCGGTCTCATTCTTATGCCGCTTCTTCGCGGGTTTCTGTTTGATTGCGAACGGTGCTTACATTGCATTCGGATCGTTCGCGGAAATCGGTGATTGCGGTGAAATGCTCCGGCACGGTTCGCCGACCTGGGCCCTGTGGTTCTATGGCACGATCACGATCCCGATGGGAATTTGGCTGTGGCATGGCCAAGGGTTGCACTTCGGCCTGGCAGACTGTCACGGAAAGGTGAACCCTCTCGCCGCCTACGTCAGCCTCGTCGTCATGGTGTTGTTGCTGGTGCTCGGGCTGGTTCACGGCTAGCGGGGTGTATCCCGGTTTACTGTGAGTTCCGAATGCGCTGGCCGGAAGCGGCGAGTTGTTCGCGACTCACAATCGGAGCGTCGCCAGCGGTGTTGGATGGCTCTTGCACGGGACAGCTCGCGCAACCGGTGGCGCAGCCACTCTTGCGCCTCCGAAATTGCGCCACGGCACGGAACGCCAAGTACAAAGTGGCCGAGGCGACGAGTGCCAAAGCAACGA
>CAZFLF010001449.1:0-1759 GCA_964519825.1 uncultured Pirellulaceae bacterium
GCATCATGCGACTCGTCACGGAGAGCGGCGGGCCGTTGAATTCCGGAAAGACATCGTCAGGTGACTCGGCGGCCGTGTCGACGAACAACCGCCATTTCACCCCTTTGGCGATGGGCGGCACAATGAACTCTCGCGGAGTATTCGACGAGTTCGCCAGGAGCATCACCGATCGGCCGAGTCCTGGCGGGTCGTCTTCGGGTTTGGGCGGCGTCAGAATGGCAATCAAAGCCAGGATATCGCTGTTCCAATCGACAGCCACCCCGAGCGCGTTGTACCAACTGACATCGGGCAATGCGCCTTCGTACTCGGGCTGGCCCGTCAAGAAGTTTTTGCGGCGAACGGTCGGCTGTCCGCGGCGAAATTGGATCAGGCTCGAGAAGAAGCGGACCAAGCCGGCGTTCTTTTCCGTCAACCTCCAATCAAACCAAGACAATTCATTGTCCTGGCAGTAGGCGTTATTGTTACCTCGCTGGGTCCGGCGGCATTCGTCTCCCATCAGGATCATCGGCACGCCCTGGCTGAGCATCAACGTCGACAGCATGTTCTTAATCTGCCGCCGCCGGATGTTGTCGATGTCTTTTCGCCGCGTCGGTCCCTCGACGCCGCAATTGTGGCTGTTGTTGGTATTATCGCCGTCGCGGTTTCCTTCGCAGTTCGCTTCGTTGTGCTTTTCACGGTAGCTGACCAGGTCGTTCAGGGTGAAACCATCGTGGGAGTTAAGGAAGTTGATGCTGCAATATGGCGATCGGCCACCGACTTCATACAGATCGCTCGATCCGGACAGCCGCATGACAAATGGCCCAAGCATTCCGCCATCGCCGCGCCAGAACCGGCGCACATCATCGCGGTATCGCCCGTTCCACTCCGCCCAACGTTTGTCTCGGGTCGTGTCCGGCCAGCGCAAATCACCGAACGACCCGACTTGATAGGCACCGGCGGCATCCCAGGCTTCCGCGATGATTTTCGTTTCGGCCAGCATCGGATCCTCGGCGATCGCTTCGACCAGCGGCGGGTTCGGCATGATGTTGCCATTGCGGTCGCGCGACAGGATCGACGCCAGGTCAAATCGGAAGCCATCGACGTGGTAGTTATGGACCCAATGCCGCAGGCAATAGAAAATCATCTCACGGACAATTGGGTGATTGCCGTTGACGGTATTACCGCAACCGCTGTAGTTGGCGTACCGGCTGCCACCGTTCTCCAAAATGTAGTAGACGCGATTCTCCAGTCCCTTCATGCTCAGTACGGGACCCAGCTCATTGCCTTCGCAAGTGTGGTTGAAGACGACGTCGAGTATGACCTCGATTCCCGCCCGATGCAGTTCCTTCACCATCTGTTTGAACTCGTTGACTTGGCTGCCGGGATTCCGTCCCACGGCGTATCCCCGATGCGGGGCGAAGAACGCCAACGGGTCGTAACCCCAGTAGTTCGGCCGATCGAGAACCTGTCCATAAATCCCATGAATCGGAAACTCATGGACCGGCATCAATTCGACCGAGGTCACTCCGAGCGACTTCAGGTACGGAATCTTCTCAATGACGCCTAAATACGACCCGGGATGCTTGACGCGGCTGGTCGGGCTTTGCGTGAACCCGCGGACGTGCATCTCATAAATCACCGACTCCGACAAGTCACGGCGAATGTGTCGATCCCCTTCCCAGTCGAACTGTTCTTCGATCACGACGCATTTGGCCGGGCGGATAATCCCGTCATGTGCCTCCTGATAGCAACCCGCCAGGGCTTTGGCGTACGGATCGAT
>CAZFLF010001450.1:0-1756 GCA_964519825.1 uncultured Pirellulaceae bacterium
GGTCGCGGCCGAACCAACGCACGAGCAGCATCATGGCGACCGCAAGCAGCGTTAGTTGCCACGTGTGCGCCCAAGCCATCCGTAACAGTTCGCTATTTGCCACAGGATCGTCCTTGTCTTGTGCGCTAAAGAGCAGTGCTCACCGATGCTCTTTCTCCATCCGCTCGATCAGCTGGCGGAGCTCCGCCAATTCTTCGTCCGTAATGCCACGGTCTTCGATCAAGTGCCGCACGAGTGGCAGCGTCTCACCGCCAAACAGCCGATCGACTAGGTCATCCAGTGTTTCCCGAATCACGGTTCGCGGTTTGACCTTGGGCGTGTAGACCCGAGTTCGTCCCGCCAGGCGACCCGTGATATACCCCTTACTTTCCAGTCGCCGCAAATAGGTTTGCACCGTCGCAAACTCGGCCGCACGCGTATCGGGGAGCGCTGCGTGCACTTCGCGTACAGTTGCCTCGCCCAGCTCCCACAACACGCGGGCCACTTCCATTTCACCTTTGGACAACGCCGGTCGATCAGTCATCGCTGCCAGTCCTTTCCCATCACAGACAAATGTACGCGAAAGGTACACGTACAAACGTCCTTGAGCAATACCAACCTGTGGAGTGCGGCGGCTCGACGCCGCTTTCGGTTCGGCGGGCGAATTGATTAACGGCCAGTGGGAACTGGTATCACGGCAGGGCCAACGAATTGAGCTGCCGTCGGTTGCTGCAAAGAAAAGCGGTGTCGAGCCACCGCACTCCAAATGTCTCGCGGCTGGCAACGCGGAATATTACGCCCGTCAGACTCACCTTATTACACGGGTTAACCGGGCCAGCGGGTAGACATTGCGGCTGTTCCTTTTTGCCACATTTTGTCATCGAAATTGTTGAGAAACACTTCAGTTTTCGATGCTTGCAGTGTAATCTTAATCACGTTTTTGAAACGTTGGTTGATTTCCGGTCACGGTCGGCAATGGGACGGACGCCCCACTTTTCCTATCCTCTCCGATCGGACACCGATTCGTTTCATTTTGCGCGGAATAGCCGGGACGAGCCCTATGTCTGAATCTCCTGACAACAACTTGGCTTACTTAGTGATTCGCGAAGGGGCGAAATGGACCGACGTTTTTCGACTTACGCCGGGTCGTACGGTGACCATTGGCCGTACTTCGACCAATCAAATCGTGATCAAGGACGAGCGTGCGAGCCGGAATCACGCCGAAGTGTTTCACACCGGTGGTCAATGGACGCTGCGGGACCTGGGGAGTCGGAACGGCACGTTGGTCGGCAGCCAGTCGATTCGCGGCGATCATGTGCTCGTGCCTGGCGATGTGGTTCGCATCGCCCACACACAATTGGCTTTTGTGTTTGACCTGTCCAAGGCGTTCGCCGGTCACGACGACGTATCGCTGCCGCACGTGGGGGAAGAGACGGTGGTTGGTGAATTCGTGTCCAGCTTGTCGGACTCTCAAGTGCTCGATCCGTTCGAGCCGACGATGATCACTCACCGGCGCGGGCAAACCAGGTTCCTCGAACGGCGCGGCGGCGAAGATCTGACGACTGGTAAAGTCGGAAAAGCCGCCACGCAGCTGTGCCGCCTGGCGTTTTCACTGGCCAATCAATCCGACGTCATCGCGGTGGCGAATTTAGCGGTGGAAGGTCTATTTGAAGGGACGAGTGTCAATGCCGGCGGGGTGCTGCTGGATCGGAAGAAGGCCTCGCCAGCGGACCCCGCCAGCTTGGAACTGATCGCAGCGCGTTCGAACACGCCGTCC
>CAZFLF010001451.1:0-1753 GCA_964519825.1 uncultured Pirellulaceae bacterium
TGCCGTTGGTGCTGCCGAACCAATTTTCCCAATCGTCACGCGGCCGCCCTTGTTGCGTCTGGCCGGTAACCGCTTCGATCACGAGCTTGTCGGGTTGGATTCGAAAATCGCGATTCGTCACGTCCACCATCTGCCCGGTAGAGCTGGTGATCTTTCCACCAAACAATCCACCCGAGCCATACAGCCAATTGTCGAGTCCGTACCGCAGGCTGTTGACGCGCGCATGGGGGTTGTGAGTGGCAAAGCCGCTAAAAAGGACCTTGCGCACGTCGGCGCGTCCGTCACCGTTGGTATCCGCGGCGAACAAAATGTCCGGCGCGTCGCAGATGAGTACTCCATCGCGCCAGACCTTGACGTCCGTGGGAAAACGGAGCCCGTCCAGAAACTCGCTCGACTTGTCATAACGGCCATCGTCGTCCGAGTCGGTCAGGAACCGGATGCGGCCCTGTGGCGTAAATTCGTCGTTGACACCGCGCCCGTAGTCGGTCATTTCCACGACCCACAACCGGCCATCAGGACCAAAATCAATTGCCACGGGATCGGCGACGAGTGGTTCGGCGGCAACAAGTTCAATCCGCAGGTTGTCGTGCGTCTGTAAACACTGCAGCGATTCGGCGGGGGACTTGGGGGAAATGCCCTGAGTGCCCGACTGCGCATACAACGCCGGCGGGGTCTGCCGCCGGACTTCGTCGATGATCTGTTGTTCGAGTCCGGGTTTGAGCGTCGCGGGGAGCGCGAAGTACGGAATCTCGCCGCCACCCCCGTAGCCCCCCTCCTGCACCAATCGCTCGGACGGAATGTACGCACAGAAGTCATTCGAGTAACCGTTGAGCCACAAATGATCGCGGCTCAGTTCACGTTTCAGACGCTGCGAGTAATCGACGCAGACTTCACCTGCGAGAAACACCATGTGCAAGCTGTCGCCAAACGTGAACGATTGAATCGGATAACGGATCGCGGACAAAATCTTCTCGCCGCGGTCGAGCCGAGCCAATTGGGTTTGGGCGTTGTAACCCGCGGGTCCACCCGTCTTGACCAATTCTGTCCACTGCGCACGCGTGGGCGGTTCGTTCAGCTCCAAGTCAAGGAACTGTAGCCGAGCGGTCAAGTCGCCGCGGATCGAACGACCCGGGCCGCGGAGCAGCCGTCCGACTTCGTCTGCGATCTCCGCTCCTTGTTGAGCTGCAACGTCGACCTTGTCTCCGGTGACGGCGGACGTTGGGTTTGAGTCGGAGCCGCAGCCGATCGACACCAGCGCGACGACGCCGGGAAATTTGCGCTCGATTAATTCCTGGGCATGGCCCGACCAGTCGCCGCTGATCTGATTAAACGACAACGTCACGCAATGGCAAGCGTAACTCACATAGATCGCACGCGGCTCTCCGTTTTCGCCGCGCACGACGAGCATGGGCAAATCGTGGTCGACCGGTCCGCCAGGCGTGCGGCGATTCTTGGCAAAGCGAACCTGCCCGACATTCCATTCAAGCGTGGCAGGTTTCCGGTCGTTCACCGCCGCGGTCGCGACCTCGATTAACCGATCCGTCAACTCCCGCGTGTAGCGGTCGATGTGCTCCTGGTGCGACGGCGGAATGGGAGTGCTGAAAATATTGTCGGACGCGCCGTTGACCTTCGGTGCGCAATGCGAATGCGAGAAAGTGAGCGCTACGTTCTCGCGCGGAATCGCGAATTTCTCGTGCAGACGTTTCGCAACTTCGTCCACCATCGGCAAACGCACACCGAGGCTGTCGATCGC
>CAZFLF010001452.1:0-1749 GCA_964519825.1 uncultured Pirellulaceae bacterium
GAGGATCTGCCCCCGCCTCTACCGTCCTTTGACGACAGGAATCACAAACACCAGGGAGAACGACCAGCGGGGGGCGCCCTTAGGCAGCCCCGTCGCCACATAGTCGAGCGAGCCTTCGATTTCGACGTCGCGGAGCCAGTGATCCTCCGGAAATCGGTTGAAGACGGCGACCGCCGTATCAAGCTCGAAATTCAGCTTATGGGTGTACGCGCGCGTGTCGCTCGGCCGTTCAGCACCGCTGAACTTGTCGACGAGATCGAAATGTGACGAAAGCCATCCGCCGGTCTGGCTCGATTCGAGCCAGTAAAATTTCAGTTCCGATTCGAGCTCAACGTCATTCTCGTCGCTGAATGGCTTTGTGATGGCCTCGAGCGTGACGCCGACTCGCGGAATCGGCGTCGAGAGATCGAGCGCAAAGATCGTCTCGAAGACCGTTGCATCTTTTTCCCACGTGATCGTCGGCTCCACGAGCAGCGTCGGCTCACAGAGGAACCTGCACGTCGCCGTTTGTGAAAAAGCGGGTGTGGCGGTCAGTAAGAGAGAAGCGAGAGCGATCGCGTATTTCATTCAACATCCTGTCAGCGGGTGGTCGTGCAAGTTGATCGATGGCCGCACGTACGCCAGTGGCCAGTTTCTGCGCTGGGCTCATCGCGTCGATCGCAATAGACGTATTGACGCTTCACCACGTTACCGTCGTGCCCCCGGAATGCCGACGCCGACACCGTACTCGTAGACGAGCCGCGCCCCACGCTCCCCGGTCTGAAACAACAACAGCATGCCTGCGAGCGCGGCGGCGGTCAGCGCCGCCCGAGTCCAGAATGGCGGGGTTTTGCGCCGGACGATGAAAACCAGGCGGACCGCTGCAACACCCGTAAAACAAATCGTCGTCGCAAGCGCCCAGTTCCAATGATCGAGCACAAGTGCGTGCGCCATACCAGGCGTCAGAACCGTCGCCGCAGCCTGCCGTCCGGAGAGATACGTCACCCAAGCGGAGACCGCACCGGTCGGATACAACACACCGGCCATCGTCTCGGCCCAAGCCGTTCGAGGCAGAACGAGGGAAATCAGATCGACAATCAGGGCTGCCGTCAGCCACGCGATGGGAAAGTGCACCACGAGGGGATGCAGATTCGGTGCCCAAGCCGGAACAAGGTAAGAGAGCATGCCGCTCAGCGCGCGCGAGGCGTCACTGCGCCACCCGCCACGGTGAAACGCCGGGCCAGGTATTGAGTGCGTCGAGCGCCCACCGGTTCGATTTGTCCTTGTGGCATGACGTGCACGGATTCGGGACGCCCTCGCGTTCCGTTACGGCCGGGGAAATGAACTTGAACGTATGGCTGCGCACGCTGACGTTCGCGATCGTCTGCTGAATCGCAGGCATGTGGCAGGAAACGCACTTGCTGCCTTCGCTGTCGGCGGCGTGCTGGGTATGGAACGTGAGGGATCCGCGGGGTCCAGGCTGAAGAACGGCGCTATGGCATTGGGCACACACCGCATTGCCGGACAAGCGCAAGAGGGCCTCATGCTTCGTGCCATGCGTATCGTGGCACGCATAGCACCGCACGCCCTTCAGGTACATCTGACCCTGCACGTAGTCGTTCCCTTGCATTCGGTTCTTGTGCGCCGTACCGTCCGGCCAGTGTGTGAACGTTTCCTTGCCGAAGTGATGCTCCTCGAGTTTCCAGAAGTCGCTGAGGCGATCCCCAGGCTCGTAGCCGACGGGCCAATCGTAGTAGCGACCTTCGATGG
>CAZFLF010001453.1:0-1749 GCA_964519825.1 uncultured Pirellulaceae bacterium
AAGTTCTTGACCCGTTGTGCCGATCTCCACGAATACATGCAGATCTGAAGAGGGAAATATGTTCGGCAGACGAATGCGGTTTATGACGATGATCGCCTTCGCGGCGGGAATTCCGTACGCATGGTTTAGCGAGAATTTCGGGGCGTCGGTGCAGAGTGGATGGCAATCGCTGTCCCGAGCGACGACTTCCTGGTCCTCCTCATCGTCATCTTCTTCCCGCTGGGAAGGTACGACTTGGCCGGCCTCGTTCGGTACTTCGTCTCGACGATCGGCGGATCGCGATCCGAACGCACCTGCGGCAGCGGTCTCGATTCATCAGTGGGCGGAGGTGTTGCGATTCGATGTGACCCCCCGCTGGGTAACGGACCATTGGGAACGCATTTCAACGATCCGGGCCGAACGAGATCTGGTCGGCATGCGCGTACCACTCGTGACGGGCACCAAAGTCGACGATTTCGCCGGTTCACTGACTTACTATTTTGATCCCAACCAGCGACTGCACCGCCTGACATTGCACGGCCAAACTGGCGACGACCGGCTGCTCGTAGAGCACGCGAGCCAGAAATTCGGGCTGCGCCCCGAACCGCATCTGGGCGCCGGGATGTATTTGCTCCGTTGGAACGGCAAGCCGATGAACGTGATGCGAGTATCACACGCACCGGTCATTCGTGCGGATGAACCGCACACAAAGTTCATCGTGGAAATGGAGATCAACAACGTGAGCGGTGGTTACGGAGTGAGTCCTGAATTCGCGGAATTGCTGATCCCCGACCAACACGTGCGTCGCTGGGGAATCTGAGACGGTAACATTGGATACCGTAGGCGAATCTTTTTTGCGGCTGCGGGGTTTAGTATCCTTACGGAGGCGGCCCAACCACGAATCAGCACGCAGCGCGGTCGTTCGCTGTGCGTTTCACTCCTTATTGCGAGTTTACGGACATGCTTTTCAGAGACACATCTGTCCGAATTGTCGCTCATCAACTGGCAATACTCTTCACCGCGATGGGACTGTGCACTGTGGGACGCCATGGCGGAGCGGAGGAGTCAGCTGATGAAGCCCGAACGCAGCGCGAAGCGCTGAGTCGATTCCAGCCATACATCGGCGAATGGCGCGGCGTGGGACAGCCCAAGCGTGGTTCGGCCAAGGATGCTTGGTCCGAGGAGTGCCAATGGGCGTGGAGTTTTCATGACAAGAACGCGACGCTATCCCTTGTTTCTCCCAACGGAAAATTCCTTCGCGGCGCCACGTTACGCCGCACTTCCCCGGAGAAGTTCGAACTCGATGCCAAGTCCGCGGACGGCGGCGAACTGCGATTTTCCGGCGGTCCGGACCACCAAGGGAATCTGGTTCTGGTGGCAACGAAGGAGTCTGACGCCGGTCCATCGCGGATCACGATTCGAGTTGTTGCGGGGGGTGACCGTCTGTTAATGCTGTATGAGCGCCGAGCGGATGCCGAGCGGTTCACCCGTCTCGCCGAAGTCGGCTTAACGCGCAAGGGTAGCGGTTTTGGCCAAGGGACCAATTATGTCGAATGTGTCGTCACGGGAGGGGTCGGCACGATCCCAGTGACGCACCAGGGTGAAACGTATCATGTCTGCTGCACCGGTTGTCGGGATTATTTCAATGACAACCCCGCCGAGGTCCTGGCCGAGTACCGGGAGCGCAAAGCGGCCGAGAAAAAGAAAAAGGCCCATTGAAGAGGTTAGAGGTTAGAGGTTAGAGGTTAGAGGTTAGAGGTTAGAGGTTAG
>CAZFLF010001454.1:0-1748 GCA_964519825.1 uncultured Pirellulaceae bacterium
CGTGGTCAACTCGGCGTAACAAATCGCGCCCAGCAAAGCGATGCCGCCGCCCAGGACCCAGGCACCAATCAAGCCGATGGGACTGCCAACCATCCCAGCGATCATCGGCGTCGTTTTGTAAATCCCTGAACCAATGATGATGCCGACAATAATGCATGTCGCATCGAACATCGTCAGTTGGCGGCGCGGAGCGGACATGTTTTGGTGCTGCTATAGTGAGACGACAATGGCCCGTAGGTTATGCTTCAGCGTCACGGTCGCAAAGTAGTCCGCGGCAAATTCGAACCTGTTCCATTCATTTTTCGCGAGTCCTTACCCCTGCGAATGCTTGATCAAACCACAGTGTCAGCGAGACCTCCATGCCCAAAGGCCAACCAGACCATGCCGATCCACATCCGGCTCCGCCGTCCGATATCTGCCCTCGCCCGGAACTGATCGGTCCGCAGCCCACCCAACCGCTGACCGCGCCGATCTATCCAACCTCGGTGTGGATTTGTAGCAGCACGGATCAGGCCGACCGGATGCTGTCCGGAGCAGAACCGGGCTATGTTTACCAGCGTGACCGGCATCCCAACGCCGATCTGTTTGCCGCCAAGTGCCGCGAACTTGAGGCAGCCGAGGAGGTGGCGATCACCTCATCCGGCATGGCGGCGTTGGCCCTGGTGATCTTGTCGCAATCGCAGCCCGGTGATCATCTTGTCGTCAGCAACATGTCGTACGGTCGCAGCCAGCAACTGCTGACTCGCGAGGCGTCGCGGTTCGGAATCTCCAGTACTCTCGTGGACACGTGCGATCTCGCCGCCGTTTTCACTGCGATGACCGACCGCACGAAGCTCGTCGTCGTGGAGACCATCGCTAACCCGCGTTTGCAGGTCGCCGACCTCGCCGCGCTGGCCGACATGGCTCATCACCGCGGTGCACAGTTGCTGGTTGACAATACTTTTGCCACGCCCGTCCTGTGCCGGCCGCTGTCCCTCGGTGCGGACTGGGTGATGGAGAGCGTGAGCAAGCTGATGAACGGTCACAGTGATGTGATGCTCGGGCTGCTGGGCGGATGGCGGCGGAATTGGGAGCGAGTGCCGCTCGTGTCGTCGGCGTGGGGGCTGTCCAGTGCACCGTTCGATTGTTGGCTGGCAGCGCGCGGACTGGCGACCATGCACTTGCGTGTCGAGCGTGCCTGCGACAATGCCGTGCGTGCCGCGGAATTCCTTGCCGGACAAGCGGGAGTCGAACTCGTCGATTACCCGGGTTTGCCATCGCATCCGCAGCACGCGCTCGCGGCGCGCCAGTTTGGCGGCCGCTTCGGTTCCATCGTCACCTTCCGGCTCAAAGGCGGTCGCCCCGCCGCGAATGCATTCGTGATGGCCGCGACACGCATCCCCTTTTGTCCGTCGCTGGGAGAGGTTTCGACAACGCTTAGTCACCCCGAATCGACCAGCCACCGCGGCCTGACTCCGGACGCTCGCGAGGCGCTCGGCATTAGCGGGGGGACGATCCGCTTGTCCGTCGGAATCGAATCGCCCGAATTCGTCCGCGATGCGCTGTCCGAAGGATTGCGCGGAGTTGCACTCGTTTAACCGCAAGCCGCTGGCGTGCGCGTTCTAGTGTGGCACGCCGCTCCGCGTCGTGAATTGCGGCGCGGAGCGCCGCACCACACTGCCACAGCGCACGCCTGCGGCTTGCGGTTAAACGATGCTGTGCAACTACCACTAATCGACCTAGTCAAATCCTACGCCGCGCGCTACGAT
>CAZFLF010001455.1:0-1747 GCA_964519825.1 uncultured Pirellulaceae bacterium
CTTGCCCACGCAGGTGATTCCGGAAGAAACGGCCGGATCAGGATCAGCGGGATCGCCGGAATTAGACCCGACATCAGGGTATAGCGCCATGCGGCGTGAGCTTCCTTGACTTCACCGCCAAAGATGTTGAGCCAGTCCGGCAGGCTGATAGCCGGCAGGCTGTTCGCATGCGCGATACAATACGAGTTGGCAAAGGCCACCATCAAGCCGCCGATCGACGAGAAAGCCTGGGTGTAGCCGAGCACTTTTTCGCGCTGTTTTGGATCAGGAAATAACTCGGCCAACCAAGCTACCGCTGCGACGAATTCGACGCAAACCCCGACGAAGACCAGGCACCGAAAGAACAGCAGCATTTGAATCGAAGTCGAGTATCCAGCCGCAAACGCTGAAAACGCGTATATCAGAATGCTCCAAGTCAGCACCCGCCGGCGGCCCAACCGATCCGTAAGATATCCCCCCAACACGCCGAAAATGCCACCCACCATGGCCGGGATATAAAAAAGCCGGCCCACCCAGTCGTTGAACAGATCGGACCCCGGCGCGGCTCCGATCAATTCCCCCAATGCCGGACCGACAATCAGCGGCAGCATCAATAATTCATAGATGTCGAATGCGAAGCCGATCGAGGCAATGATGCAGATGAGCCATTGCGTGCCGCTAAGCCCGCCGCTGGAAGGGGCCGCCTGAGAATTCATGGGCGCGATCTATGGCATCGACCGGAGACGGGGACAAGCCCTTTATACGTGTTCGTATCAAACCCCGGGGGAAGGCCGAGCCAGTATTTCCGAATGCCCATACACCTCCACTGCGAACGCCTGTCTCATCCTGAGAAGCGTCCTGTTATCCAACCAGGCTAACTCAACGGAGAGTCGGCTTTATCAGGATTGATTGAATTGAAATTCGCCCATCCGCTTCGGTTCTCATCGGGGAGTCTGCTCACGAACTCGGCATGCCCTCATTCCAAGACCAAATGGCGACCGTTCCTCCGTTTGCATTCTCTGATTTGCGAACTCAATCCGTGGCACATTCAATGGAATCGATGCTGCTGGAAGGCCGAAAACGGGAATTGCAGACTATGAAAACGAAAGCTTCGATATGTATTACAACTAGAGTCGCCATACACAGTAGTGTTGTGCTGGCGTTGGTTCTCTGCGGCGTGACCACGTCCGCGCAGTCCTTGATCACCAGAATCACCGTGCCGGGCGCAGCGTCGCTTGCGGTCTCCGGCCTGAATGCTTCCGGGCAGGTAGCTGGGTACTTCCATACGGCGGAGTTCGCTCAACGAGCGTTCTTCTGGAGCGACGGTTCCGGCCTCGATCTCGGCACGCTTGGCGGAAGCATGTCCGTCGGCAACGGGCTAAATAATTTCGCACAAGTGGTCGGTTACTCTTCTTCGATGAGTGATGCCGAATTTCATGCCTTCTTCGCCATAGGCAGGACACTTTTCGATCTTGGAACACTTGGCGGGATGGTTAGCAGTGCTTCAGCCATCAACGATGCCGGCCAAGTCACCGGTTATTCGTACATCTCGCCTTCCAATCTGGACTACCATGCCTTCCTGGTCGATGACGCCGGATTGATGGCGGATCTGGGCACCTTGGGCGGCTCCACCAGTTTCGGCGCGGCGATCAGCGGATTGGGTCACGTCGTCGGCGACTCAGCAATTACGGGCAACTCCGCGCTCCACGCCTTCCTCTACGATGGTTTTGCGATGCGCGACCTTGGTACACTTGGAGGTTCCTCCAGT
>CAZFLF010001456.1:0-1743 GCA_964519825.1 uncultured Pirellulaceae bacterium
CCGGCAAGATGCCCGTCATGTAGCGAGCCAAGTTATACGCGTGCGTGCCAATGTCCCCGAAACACCCCGCCGCACCGCTCCGCGCCGGATCGGTGCGCCAGGAGGCCTGCTTTTGGCCCGAGGTCTCGAGTCGAGTGCGCAGCCAGCCCTGGATATAAAACGACCGGACCGCCTGGATCTCGCCAAGTTCTCCGTTCAAGATCATCTCGCGGGCCTGTCGCACGAGCGGATAACCGGTGTAGTTGTGAGTGACGGCGAAGACCACGCCCGATTTTTCTACCGCTTTCACCAAATCCTCCGCCTGAGCAAGATCAAACGTCATTGGTTTGTCGCAGATGACGTTGAAACCGGCTGCTACAGCCGCCTTGGCGATTTCGTAATGCGTGTGATTCGGAGTCGTTACCGACACGAAGTCAATCCGCTTATCCACCGGGAGCTTGCTTTCCGCTTCGATCAGTTCGCGATAAGAGCCATAGGCCCGATCGGCTGAGATGTCGTAATCGGGTGCCGAAGCTTTCGCCCTCGTCGCGTCGGACGACAAAGCGCCGGCCACTAGTGCAGCGCGGTTGTCGAGCACTGCGGCGGTGCAGTGGACGCGGCCGATAAACGATCCTTGACCGCCACCGACCAAAGCCATGCGAAGTTTCCGATTCAATGGGTCATTGGTGGACATCGTGATCTCCTGAAATTGATTCGATTAAGAGTCGGATTTGCCAGGTTGGGACTCGGCCGGTCGACAGCCCTATCATGCGAGCGTCCTTTTTACCAGATCAAGTCTTCGCCGCCAGACTTCTCACACGCCGAGCCAGGCGATACGATGACAGAGTACGGCTTTCACTGCCTGGATACGTCAGGGGCCCCCAAGGTTCTCATTGGGATAACAGGAGATTTGCAATGTCGCGATTGTTCGCCGCCAAGCCCCGACGAATGTTTTTCGTCGGCGTGAGCTTGGGACTACTGATTGGTTTAGGCATGCTGGCAGGAGTCACGCTCACCGCCAGTTTGAACCCGTATGCTGTTTTGGAAACGCCGTTGCACGCTTTGGCAACGCACGGCGGTGATACGATGGCCATTGCTACTGGACCCATCGACGAGGGTGTCGAAGGGCTATTCATTCTCGACTACATCACGGGCGAGTTGACCTGCCAGGTCCTGAATCCCCGTTTTGGAACGTTAGCCGGGTTGTACAAGCGGAACGTCTCGCAGGACTTGGGTGTCGAACAAGGCAAGCAACCGAAATACTTGATAGTCACGGGCAGGCTCGAGGTTCGCCAGAACATCAGCAACGTCAAACCCGCTAACAGCATTGTGTATGTCGCCGATGCCAACACCGGGCGGTACGTCGCATATCTCCTGCCGTGGAATAAGGCGGCCTTTCAGCAGAATGTTGCTCAAGCCAACGAACTCATTCCGATCGGCAAAGGATCGGCTCGAAACATTGAGGTGGAGAAATAACATGTTGCGAATACGATTTACTCTTTCGAACTTGATGCTCGCCGCCGGATTGTGCGTTGGATTGTCCTTGAGCGTTGCCGTCACATTCGGCACGCTTGCCACCTGGGGTTACATGGAACAAGGCAAAGTGCGATTGATGGAACAGCAACTGCACGCCTTGGCGACGCACGGCTCCGATTCGATGGCAATCGCCACAGGCCTGATCGACGAAGGCGTCGAGGGGATCTTTATCTTGGACTTCATCACCGGTGAGTTGACCTGCCAAGTATTGAATGCTCGATACGGCAC
>CAZFLF010001457.1:0-1736 GCA_964519825.1 uncultured Pirellulaceae bacterium
CCGCTGTTAATACCGATTGAAACGTCGGTCCGCTCGCCGAGTCGCGACTGCCATCGCGAGTTCAATTCCGGCAGACAGGCGCGCATTTGCAGCGCGGCGCGACAAGCAAGTGTCGCGTGCTGTGCCGTGGGGAGCGGCGCGCCCCACAGCGCCTCCAGCGAATCACCGCTGTAGTCCACGAGCACGCCTTGGTGTTCGGCGACGCAATCCGACAGGGCGCTCAACACATCGCGTACCCATTCCACGGCCAATTCCGCGCCACTGGCTCGGCTGATGCGGCTGAAACCTTTGATGTCGCAAAACAGGATTGTGACTTCAGCGTCGCGGGCGGCGAGCATTTCCCCGCCGCGCGACTCCAACATGCGTGCCAGCTCCGGCGTGAAGAATTGCTCGAAGCGAACCCGTTCCGCGACGAGCTGCCGTTCTTGTTCCAGTCGTGCCAGTCCCGACGCCACTCCGCACGCCAGTACTTCGAACAGTTTCGCTTCCAACTCGGTGAGGGCGCGCATGGAGCTGAGGCTGCCCGAAAGACGCCGCTGACCATAAAGTCCACCGATGACATCGCCACTCGCGTTCAAGATTGGCGCCGCGACGAGCGACTGCACGCCCACGAGACTTTGCACCTGGCTGCTCCGTGGAACGTGAAAAAAGGTGCAACGCTCGTCCAAAATTCGCTGCAACATCGTTCCGCTTGGCCGCCACTGCGGCGGCAACGGCTCCTCGTCGCGCGCGTGGGAGACCTCCACCGCCCAATCGCCTGCTTTGCGAAGCAGCACGACGACCTCGTCCAGGTCGACCATTTCTGCGGCCGCTTTCGCGGCGGTCCGCAAGAAATCGGGTGATGACGCGGCGCTCTGAAAAACTTGCATGGCATATTGCAGCCACGAGTACAGCAATTCTTCTGAGAGCGCCTCCGCAGGGTTCGCCCGAATCGAGCTCATTGCCTGGCCAAGGGTCTGGCCGTGTGGTTTGAAACCTGACTGGCCCGGCCGCAGCGTCGGCTGGCGTAGACTTTGCAACGGGATTTCGTCGACGACGGTGATTTGCAACTGGATGGTTTTGTTACCCACCTGACACAACGCCGGGAGTTCCAGCACGCACGTTTCTTTAGGATTCAGAACTCGTCCGGCCTTCAAAGCAATCACATTCTTGTCGCTGAGATGCTCGATCTGAATACGATCGTCGGCCAACCGAGTTATTCGCAGGTGCCGACGCGAAACCGTTACTTCCTCTAAGTTCGCGATGATCACGCGATCGCAATCCGCGCCGCTGACACGTGCGTACGCGGCCGGCTCCTCCTTCTGCTGCCGGCCGAATTCCAGGGCATCGGTCAGAGTTGTGGAAAAAACCCGAGTCCGCATCTCAAACACGGCTACGGAAACCACGGGTCTCGGTTCATCGTTCATGGACAAATTGGGCAACAGTTGTCGCTGCGGGGTTCATAACATTTGCCGACACGTCGGACGAACGAGTTATTCGTCCCTCGGTCACGCCGTAACTATACTCCAAAAACGGTAAGTGACCGTAGCCGTCACGCTCCGTCGTGACGAGGCTTGGAATTCCATAGGACGTATGTGACCCATAAGTCGAATAGGACCTATGAGTCCCATACGTCCCATCGAGTGCCAGAGCTGCGTCGCGACGCAACGTGACGGCCACGTGACTGTGAAATCCATGGATCCCATGAAAGAACTTTCGGCCGAGGAAATTCGTCTGGAGCAAGATCGGCGCGGCGG
>CAZFLF010001458.1:0-1734 GCA_964519825.1 uncultured Pirellulaceae bacterium
TAGATGCAGCCGATCTCCGGCATACGCGCAAATCAGTCCCAATTGATACAGGTCGTGGTCGGTGAACTTCATCCCGGCAATATTTGGCAGGCCGACTAATCGATCGACATACTCCCGAGCGCTCAGCGACAAAGTGTTCACGATGCTGAGATGATAAACAAAGAAGGGAAGCTCCCCGGCGGTGCCGATCCGCCGATAATGTTCGAACACCGCATCAGCATTCGCGCGATAATAAATCGGCCCCACGCTGGAGATCGCGTCGGCCCCGATTCGCGATGCATGTTGGGCCAGCGCCACTGAATCGTCGGTGGAAGCCGCGCCGACATGCACCATCACCGGAATGCGCCCTGCCGCCGTGCGCACGACGCACTCTGCAACGGCTTGCCGCTGAGCGACCGAAAGCAACGGCCCCTGCCCCGTCGAACCTAGAATGTACAGCCCGTCCAATTTCTGCTGGACGAACAGTTCGACTAATTTCTCCGCTTCGGCCAGCGCGGGTCGCCCGGCAAGATCCAGTGGAGTAAGCATGGCGGGCCACAGGCCTTGGAACTTATTCGTCATGTAAATCGACCTGTTGTGGATTTTGCGATATTGAGTCTAGTCCCCTTTGGTGAAGCACATTAACTGAGTCCGGGTACGGATGAATAGCCCGCTATCCGCGAACGCCGGAGTGGCGACTCCCTCGAATCGACAGTCTTTACACTTCCTGGGAAGACGGGGACAGCGGGTTATAGTTTGGGGGTAAAAGATACTCTTGACACCAACAATTCTCTCGCTACTATAAAACCAAATCTAAGAAACCAAAGGTCACGTCGAATTACGGGAGATGGAGTTATGGCTAGACCGCGGGCGAAGGAGCTGACTCCGCGTGAACTCGAGGTCATGCAGGTTTTCTGGGACCGCGGCGAGTCGAGCGTCGCAGACGCTCGGGACGAGTTGGAACGGGCCGGCCGCGAGCTGGCCTACACGACCGTGGCGACGCTGGTGAAGATTCTTCATGAGAAAGGATTCCTCCAGCAGACGAATGACGAACGTCCTTTTCTCTATCAGCCCTGTCGGTCGCAAGAAGAAGTTTCACGCAGCCTACTCGGGGATTTAGTTGACCGGTTATTTGGCGGATCGCGCGAACTGTTGCTCATGCGGCTGTTTGAGGACAGCAAGTTGACAGCGGAAGAACGTTTAGTGTTACAGCAGCTTCTCCGGGAGAAACGCCGATGAACTCGCTTGGCATCGTTGTGTTTTGGTGTGTCGCCCAAGTGACGCTTCTGACAGTCGTGGCCGGCGCCTTGTATTGCATCGGACGGCGTCTCGGTCCGGCGACTGGGGCATTTGTATCGTTGGTCTCGCTGCTGCTTGTAACAATCATTACGGTCCTTTCATTCAGTCCCTGGCCGAACTGGCTAACGGCGATCGAAGCTCGGCTGGATCGCCCGATGTCCGCCGACAGCTCCGTCGCCAAGGTCGGCGACCTGGTCGAACGAGCGCCGAATACAGCGGAATCGTCAGGACTGGCTTCGGGGGCGCGGAAGCCCGCCGCGAACGAATCGCCCGTAGCCGCGGCGACGCAAGCGTTCTGGCGAGAGATCCGACATCCGCGAGATGCGGCGATCCATTCCTCCAGATCTTTACATTGGACCGGCTTGGTTGCCCTCGCAGTATTGGCTGGTATGGTCTTGGGTTCGATTCGACTGGTGATGGGTTTGTTATCGGTGCAGCGGTACCGTCGGGATAGTC
>CAZFLF010001459.1:0-1733 GCA_964519825.1 uncultured Pirellulaceae bacterium
AACGTAAAGCCGCGATGCTGCGCGAGATGACTCAACCGGCGATTTACCTCTGGACGCGACCGGCTCATGGTTTCTTCTCCGACTGAAATCGCCAAGCGGTTAACCTGACGCGTTCCCGGTCCCCGGATCGATTACGCCAGGAGACGTCGGCGACGATGCGTTTCGACGGTAATGGGTCGGCGGACGATTCGAGTTCGCACGCCAGCCGTCCGTCGGGCAATCGCTGCTGGGACTCCTCCGACAATTTCAACTCCTGCAACCGCTCCTGCGTAACGTCTTCCCAAGTGAGGGCCATGGTCTGTTCCAGCGAATTGGCGGCTTCTTGAGCGCCCAGGCGGCGCCGCTCGATTGCGAGTTCCTGTTGCGCGGCCACCGCCAGCAATTGTGCGACGGCAATCATCGCCACAGCGACGAGGCTGGCCGCGATCAAGACTTCGAGCAACATCGAGCCTCTTCGTTGCATCATGACATCCCTTGAATCAACGAGACCAACGGCATGAATAGGCTCATGACGACAAACCCCACCACCAATCCGAACAAGAACAGCGTCGTAGGAAACAAAAAATTGACGCCGATTCGCAGGCGATAGACCAACCGCCGCACCGAGCTGTCAGCCATCTCATCCAGCGCCCATTCCAAATTCCCAACCCGATTGGCGGCCTGCAAAACAGCCGAATCCGCGCGCCGCAACAGGCCAGCTCGTCGCAAGCTGTCGCACCAGTTCTCGCCGTTGTCGATGGACTGTCCCGCCAAAACCAACCGTCCGCGCACCGGAGCGACGGGATAGACACGCGCCAGGAGCCACACGGTCTTGTTCATAGGCCAACTGAAACGAACCGCCAGCGCCAGCACCCGCATCACCAGCGCCGAGTCCCACCGACGACTCAGCCAATTCACCACCGGCGCACCGCGGGGCAGCCAGTCGACATAGTATAAAGCTCCCATGCAAGACGCAGCAAACAGCGCCAGGAATACCGGCGCGGCAAGGAACCAAAAGTTCACGGCAAACTGCGAGATGGCAACCAGCAATTGAGTTGCCGGCGGGAGTTCTAGTTCGAATTCGCGAAACATCTTGTCAAACACAGGGACGATCTTGAGCATGATGAAGGTCAAAATTACGAACATTACGACCCAAATCCACATCAAATACAGCAGTTTCTCAAACACGGAACGGACCAGCAAATCCAAGTCACTGTCGACACGGGCCACCCGCCGGAGCGATTCGCTAAGCGTACCGGTCTCGTAGCCGACTCGCACCGCCAGCAGCGCGTCTACGGGTAGCCGCGTCCCGGAACGAATTAGAGCTTGCGGCAATGGCATGCCGGCCTCAACCGCTTCCGCCAGCCGAATGGCTCGCAAGCCTAGCTCGTCGCTGCGTTCATTGGCGAACGCCCGGGCCGCCTCATTGAGCGGCACCCCCTTCTGAGCGGCAACCGATAAACAGCGAAGCAACGCGCGTCGTTCCAGGGTCCGATATCGCGTGACCAACATAATGGCTACGCCGGCCACAATCGCCAATCCAATCGGGGACAGAATGACAAGTCCATGCAACACCGTACCCCCAATCCCGACTACGATCGTAACCCAGGCAGCGATCGACAGGATGAGCTTCATCACGTCATCGTTGGCGGCCGGTCGATGGCGATACACCAAGTGCCTCGCCCAAAGCAAGGCGAAGCCCAGCACGATGAGTCCGACGAGGATGATTGGCCCGGTGGCGTTGTCCACGACGA
>CAZFLF010001460.1:0-1730 GCA_964519825.1 uncultured Pirellulaceae bacterium
ACTAACTAAAATTTATAAATTATCCTCTTTGCAGCATGGAAATTTTTGATCTGATACAGCAGCTCGCTCGGCATGTCGGCCGGCTTGGCCTTGGCAAATGCCGATCCGGTCGGACCGGCAACTCGATACGCCCGCAATAGGATCAAATCGCCGATCTGCCCCTCCTGAATCCTATCAAACAACTCGCGGCGCGCGTCGCAGTGCCGGCACATCAGGCCGACACCGACCTTGAGGTTCTTTTTGAGCGAATCTTCGCCCAACTTCAACATTTTGCGGGTGCTGGGACCATCGACGGTGATTGGCTTTTCCATGAAGACATTCAAGCCCCGCTCGATCGCATAAGTAAATTGCACCCAGCGAAACGCCGGTGGAGTGGTCAGGATGACCACGTCCCCCGGACGCAGGTAGTTCATGACATCCTTGTAGCCTTCAAAGCCTATGAACTTACGTTCCTCGGGCACGTCAACCTTGTCGTTGAACTGAGTCTTCACCTCCGTATAGCTGGTTTTGAGTCTGTCGTCGAACACGTCGGCCATGGCAACGAGCTTGGTATTGCCGGATTTGGTCGCGAGGCAGTTTGAGATAGCACCGGTGCCGCGCCCGCCGCAACCCACCAACGCCACTTGAATCGTGCTATTTTCGGCGGCGTGGACGTGCGGAATCGCGACTCCCGCCAATGCGGTCGCCGCCGCGATACGCCCGGAAGTGCTGATCATCTCGCGCCGTGTAATATCCCGGTATTCGGTCATGGACAGTTCTCCTGTTCTCTCGAATTTGCAGTTAGGGTTGGTGTACCGTACCCGAACTTTCGCAACTTTGCAAAAGAAGGGGCCGAGCAGAAGCGTCGACGACAGGAAAATAATCTTCCTGACTCCACTCTTTAGACAAGTCCCAATAGCCGTAGCCCGTCACGGTGAATCAGGTTCTCGATCTCTTCCTTATTGAGACGCGGCAAGGAGGTGCCGTGAAGCATCGCGTTGATGCGGCACAGGTCCCCAATCGTGGCGTTTACCGTTGTGAACGGGTAGTCGCTACCAAACAGCAGCTTGTCCCACACGCCATATTCCTGGACCAGCATCAAGCTGTGATAGAACTGGAATGGCCGATAGTGCAACGCGGAGATGTCCGCAAAGACGTTCGGGTGTTTTCGAATCGTCACGATGCACTCGCCTTCGTAGGGATGGCCGAGATGCGCCATGACTATTTTCACTCCGGGAAACCGGATCGCGACATTGTCGATCCACCGCGGCAACGTGCATTCCAGCGGAGCTTGGGAAACAAAAGTGGTTCCGGTATGGAGCAACACCGGCAAAGCATGTCGGTCGGCGTAATGCCACAGCGGATCAAGCAGCGAATCGTCCGGGCGGAACCCAGCGTACATCGGCATCAGCTTGATGCCCCGCAGGCGCAGCATTTCGCGCCCCTGCCGCATTTCGTCCTGCCACCCCGGCTGTGTCGGATCAAGCGAGAGGAATCCGATCAGCCGATCAGGATGCCGAGACACATATTCGGCCACATACGAATCATCGACCCACAGGCCGCTGAGTCGCGCCTTACCGCCGAACACAATGGTTGTCGTGTCGGCGGTCGCGGCTGCGGCGTAATCGTCCCAGCGGACCGTCAGATCGACGTCAGTTCCTGCTTTCGCGCGTTTGGCCTGTCGCAGGAAATCAATCCCAAAGTGGCGAGGAAAATCCCAAGTGTGACTGTGCACGTCGACGATCATCGCT
>CAZFLF010001461.1:0-1720 GCA_964519825.1 uncultured Pirellulaceae bacterium
CCGCTCAGTGATCCGATCCCCGTTTTTAGCTGTGACAGAGCACTAGTCCTTTTCCAACAAGTCGCGGAAATCCAACGCGACATAAGCCATCAATGCAATGCCTTGCGGAAGCTGGAATCACTTCCCTATCATTCGCCCATGCTCAGTCTTCACTCAACAACGTCCGACCGTTGGCTCAGCCAGGTCCGCGATCATCTCGATGAGGTGTTAATCGATCACGCACATTGTGAAAAGAAGGCCGCCGGCACGGCGATGAATCTGATCTTTTATTACGTGGAAAACGCAGAGCTGTGCCGGGAGATGACGGAGATAGTCACGGAAGAATTGGCTCATTTTCAGTTGGTGCTGGACATATTGAACCGTCGTGGAATTCGCTTCCGTCGTCTCAAGCCCAGCAACTACGGCGGCCAACTGCACGAATTGATTTGCAAGCAAGAGCCTCAGCGAGCCGTCGACCGGTTGCTCGTCTCCGGGTTGATCGAAGCGCGATCGTGTGAACGCTTCGGATTGCTACGCGAACATTTGCCCGACGCGGAGTTAGCCGCGTTCTACGACAGTCTGTTCGAGTCGGAAGCCCGTCATCATGCCACGTATCTTCGCCTGGCCAGGATGTATGGCGAGGAGTCGGATGTCAAAGCACGCTTCGACGAACTGGCCGCTGCCGAGTCTCGTATTATCGCTGCCGGCGATCCACTGCCGCGGATGCACAGTTAGCCCAGCTGTAGGACGGGCACCTTGCCCGTCCAAGTCAATGCGTCAACATGCCGACTGAAAAATCCACAGTTCGGCGGCGCAGTCAGGAGCATATCGAGGCGATTGTAAGTCTAGACGGGCAAGGTGCCCGTCCTACAGGCAAATCGGTCATTGCTTTACGCACTGGCCCGGTACTATCACCTGGGTAGAAACGTCCGGCAGACCAAGTACAATCGCATCAGCACAGCGACATTGTCGCATGCGACGCGGCGGTCCTACTTTACGTCCGTCAATCGGCCCCCCTGCGCGTCGTTCCCTCCACCTAATGTCCTGGCCCAAAAAGGAAATTTTGATGATACGGCTTTTGGCCTTGTGGTTGTTGTGTTTCTCGTGCGTCACCGTCCAAGCTCAGCAGTTGCAGTTAAAGAAGGGGGATCATATTTGCATCATCGGCAACACCCTGGCCGAGCGAATGCAACATTATGGTTGGCTCGAGACGCTGATCCACGAGAAGTTCCCGCAGCACGAGCTGGTCTTCCGCAATCTGGGTTACAGCGGCGACGAGGTGGATGGCTGGCAGAATGCCAACAAACGGATGCGTTCGATGTCGTTTGGATCGCAGGATGAATGGCTGGCGGGAAACTCGGCAATTCCGCAGCCGAAAAAGCTCTCCCCACGAGATCAAGGGAAAGTTCGCGAGAATCGTTTTGAGTTAGCCAATACCAAGGCCGACGTCATCTTCGCTTTTTTCGGTTATGGCGAATCATGGGCTGGCAAAGAAGGTCTGCCGAAGTTCAAGGAAGACCTGGCGGCTTTTATCCAGCACACTCTTGGCCAAAAGTACAACGGCCAATCGGCGCCGCGGCTGGTCCTGTTCTCACCGATCGCTCACGAATTGATCGACGACCCGAATCTTCCCGGAAAGGAAGCCATCGCTGCCTCGAACGCGCGGCTGATGATGTACTCGAATGCAATGGGAGAGGTCGCGAAGGCGAACGGGGCGCTGTTTGTGGATCTCTTTACCACG
>CAZFLF010001462.1:0-1718 GCA_964519825.1 uncultured Pirellulaceae bacterium
CGATCGCGTTACGACGCGCCGGCTCCGGCATGGTCAAGCTTGTGCTATTAAGTTCCATTACGCAAGCCGGTGCCGGGCCCGGTGGTTATGTGACGCGGTTCAAAGAAGCGATCGCCGCGAATTACAAGGACAGGGTAATAGAGATTATCGGAGCGGGAATCAGCGGAAATCGAGTTCCGGATTTGGAAAAGCGGCTGCAGCGCGATGTTCTCAACAAGAAACCAACGGTCGTGGTGATCTACATTGGTATCAATGACGTCTGGCACTCCCAGCAAGGTCGAGGAACACCGCTAAACGAAATCGAAGCCGGAGTACGACGAATCACTACCGCGATCCAGGAAGTCGGTGCGCGGGTCGTACTTTGTACGCCGAGTGTGATCGGTGAAAAAACCGACGGCTCGAATCCACTTGATAAGATGCTCGACGAATACTCAGCCGCGAGCCGCCGGATTGCGCTCGAATCCAAGTCCCAGTTACTCGATTTGCGCAAAGCGTTTCAGGAGCACCTCCGACAGCACAATCCGCGGAATCTGGAAAGCGGCGTGCTGACGACGGATGGCGTTCATTTGAATGCGGCCGGCAATCAATTCTTGGCGGACCAAATGCTCACCGCATTTCAGGCATCCGTGGTGTCCGAGCGAGTCTTGCGCCACGTCGTGTTGTTCAAGTTCAAAGCCGAATCGACTCCTGCACAGGTGCAGGAAGTCATCGATGAGTTTCGCAAGCTTGCAACCAAGATTGAATTCGTACGGGGCTTCGAATGGGGAACGGATGTCAGCCCGGAGAAACTGGCGGACGGGTTTACCCACTGCTTCTTCGTGACATTTGCTGACGAAAAGGGACGCGACGCATATTTGCCGCATCCTGCGCATCAGGAATTCGTCAACCTCGTCAAGCCGCGCTTGGACAAAGTCCTGGTCGTCGACTACTGGACGCTAAGTTGACAGGGATAAAAATAAAAGGAACAGCTGATGCGTTTCATGACGATCGCAATCTTGGTGTTTGTGATGGCGGAAGCGACCGCTCAAGCTGGCCGGTTTCGACGCTTTCAGCAGAATCGCATGGTTTCGGCCGCTCCAAGGCAGTCACCGGTTTGGGAACAAAGTGAATTGTCGGTGCGCCGAACGGAAGCCGATGCGATCGCTTTAGAAAGTGTCGAGGATGCCCTTCACGAAGTGAATGCCGAACGGGCCAAACGAGGATTGCGGCCATTTTTGCCCGAACCTTCGCTCAACCAGGCAGCGCGCACGTGCGCGAAACTACGGGCGACCAGCCTCATCGAAAGTCACTTACCCAACGACTTTGCCCATTTGCCTTCCGGGGCTGTAGCAACGGCAGCCGGGTGTGGCGCCCTTGAACCCTCTTGGGGATGGGGAACCTGCTGTACCTATGACCGTTACACCTACGCAGGAGCTGCCTGGGTCAGCGGAGCGGACGGAAAAAGATATATGCATCTGTTCGTTCGGTAATACAACCAATGATGTTGGCGCAACCGCGGCGAGCACCGACGATGGCGGCAAGACATGGGCTCTCATCGAGAGACCGTTCCCCTTTCGCTCCGGCGTCGCTTGGGCACGAGATCGGTGGATCGCGGTAGGGACTTCAGGATCTGACTTTACGCCGGACGACGGTGCGACCTGGAAGGCACTTGATCAACAGAATTACAACAGTGTCGCATTCGCTTCAACCGGCGACGGCTGGGCCGTCGGACCCAGCGG
>CAZFLF010001463.1:0-1706 GCA_964519825.1 uncultured Pirellulaceae bacterium
TCCCCCCGCCTTTGGCTTCGCTCGAAGCATCCCTATTGACCAACATGGACCGCCCGGGGGTCGCTGGAGGGCTCCCCACGCTTGGGGGGCACCTGACACTCTCTCCTTTGTTTAGCAGACGGACTCCAGGCCGTGTCGGTTTCGGTACGCGATCACGCAGTGGAGGGCGTCGTCGTCCGTGCGTGTTATTCGGCAGGCGAGGACCTCGACGCGCTCCGTCGCCGGCTATTGCACACGCTGCGCCGGGGGTGCTTTCGACGCCGCGTTCATGGCCGCCGCCGACCCTGACACTCTGCTGTTCACGAGCGCGTTCGCCGACGAGGCCCTGGTCGAGTCGGGCCCGCTTTTCCTTGACAACGAGTTCGGCGCCTGTCGTGACGTCAATCGCTTCGTCGACCTCGCCCGCGCCCGCGACCCGGTGGCGTCGCTCAACCAGGTCTCGAGGGGAGAGCGAGCGGCCAGCGCGCGGTGGCGGGAGATCATGGGGCCGCTTGGGATGGGCGACGAGCTGCGGGTCGCGGGTCGACGGGACCGTGTGGGGTTCCCGGACCACGATGAGATTGCGCACAGCATGCTCGAGCATGATCCGAAGCGCCTCGATTGTCGGACACGATTCGAACGTGACGAGCGGGTCGGCGGTCGCCAGCCCTAGCGCGGGCGAGTCAGCCGAGATGCCGGGCCATGGCCTTGACGACGTCGCGTTCGGTCACGATCGCGCCCGCGTTGCCGGTGAGCACTGCCGACACTGTGTTGGCAACCATGACACCGGCAACCTCTGCAACGTGGCGTCGTCGGCGACGACGAACGCCGCGGGAAGCGCGAACTCGCGCAGCACGGTGTCCGGACCGCTGGCGGTCATGGTGCGGGCTCGTGGTGTGCGAGTGACTGAGCGACAAGATCGAGGAACGCGCGGACGCGGGCCTCAGTCTCTCGCTTCACGCGCAGTCGATCGCGTCGCATCGCCCAGTCGTCTCCGGGCGGGTCGCAGCTTGCGCTCAGGCTGAGGTGGGAGCGACCTTCTCGAAGCGGGGCGAGCTGGAGGTCGCCTTCGAGATGGTCGAAGAGACCGGGCCCGGCGGCGCCTGCCCAATAGACCGCTAACACCACGGCGTCCTCGCGCTCGCGCGTCGTGCTGTGTTCGAGCCGCCCGTCACATCGAAACCCGACTACAGCAGCCTCGGACAACAAGCCGGCGGGAGGCGCCCAGAACCACGACGCCAAAACCTCGAAGGGCTTGCCGACGAGCACGAAGTCGTACAGCATCATCCGCTAGAGTGTCTCGCCGAACCCCACTGCGCGCCAGGGCCCAAAGTCCCCGGTAGGAACGTCGTGTGACGTGGGGGGCTTTCGGCCCAGGAGTCTGCTGAGTAATTCGCCGGAGATGCTCGCGTTTTGGCTGGGGATGGAAAAGAATGGTGTCTATGCAGGGCGCCTCGGATCCGAACCCGGAGTTGTTGGACGCGTTGGCGATGTGTGGGCATCTGGTGGGCCGGGATTCGGTCCATTGGTTCCTCGCTGAGCATCCCAACGCTTGTTCCCCGATGACATGTTCGCCGATCTCTTCGGCTCGGGGCGTGGCCGTCCGTCGGTGCCCGCCGATGTGATCGTGAGCTTCCCCGGCTTGACGGACAGTCGATCTGAGGCGACGTGTGTCGCCCTGGAAGGATGTCCAGATGCCGAGAGGCAACCCTCCCGAGTTTCGTCAG
>CAZFLF010001464.1:0-1703 GCA_964519825.1 uncultured Pirellulaceae bacterium
GAATGGACCGAACTCGAATACCAGATGCGGAACTGGTATTACTTCAACTGGATTTGCGGCGACCATATTGTCGAGCAGCACATCCACAACCTGGACGTGATCAACTGGGTGATGAAGGGCTATCCCGTCAAGGGACAAGGGCAGGGAGGCTGCCAGGTCCGCAAAGGCAAGGACTACGGTGAAACGTTTGACCACCACTTCGTCGAGTTTACGTATGCCGACGGCGCCACGATGCTGAGTCAGTGCCGGCATATTCCGAACTGCTGGAACACCGTCGCCGAGCACGTGGACGGCACGAAGGGCTATGCCGATATCAGCGGCGGAAAGATCTACGACCGTTCGGGCAAACGCATTCATGCGTTCGACAAACTGGGCGCCGATGGCAAAGGAGGGAGCAATGGCCATGCGTATGAACACGTGGACTTGTTCCGCGATCTCCGGGCTGGCAAGACGCCCAACGAAGGTGAATACGGAGCGCTCAGCTCCATGACCGCCATCATGGGCCGCATGCTGACCTACTCGGGTGTTGAGCTGACTTGGGAACAAGCCCTCAACTCGCAGATCGTGATCTCGCCGGTCGAGAAGTTGGCGAGCATGCAAGACGAACCGTTTGTGAAACCCGGAGCGGATGGCTTGTACGCCCTGCCAGTTCCGGGCGTGACCAAAGTCGTGTAACGATTGGTCGCGACAATACCGCAAGTGGTTCTCGTTTAACCGCAAGCCGAAGGCGAACCTTTGGAGTGCGGTGGCTTGACACCGCTTTCGTTGAAACAGGCGTCCAACTTTGCGCGATCCAAAGCGGCGTCAAGCCACCGCACTCCAAATTGCCACAACAGCGCACGCCTTCGGCTTGCGGTTAAACGAGTCATGGCTGCGAGTACTTCTGTGCATATGGACTGCGAAGCATTGATTTTTGATTGCGACGGAACGCTCGTAAATTCGATGCCGATCCATTACACGGCCTGGCGGACCACGCTGGGCAAGTACGGATTCACGTTGACCGAAGAGCGGTTCTATAGCCTGGCGGGGCAGCCGACTTGGCGATTGGTCGAAATGCTGGCCGCCGAGCGGGGAATGTCAGTCGATATTCCAGCCATTGCTCGGGAGAAGGAGGAGGACTTCGTCCGGCTGATTCATCTCGTGGAACCCATCGAAATGATCGTGCAAATCGCGCGGCAACACGTGGGTCTTAAAAAGCTCGCGGTCGCCAGCGGAGGCTGGCGCGATATCACGCGGATGCAGCTAAAGCATGTTGGAATTCTGGATTGGTTTGAAACGATTGTCACCGCCGAAGACACCGAACGGCACAAGCCCGAACCGGATGTGTTTCTGGAAGCGGCTCGCCGCTTGGACGTACCAGCCCATGCCTGTGTCGTTTACGAAGACGCGGATCTGGGGATCGAAGCGGCGCGGCGAGCGGGAATGCGCTGCGTCGATATTCGGACCCTGGTGTGACAGGAAGATGATGGACCGGAAAATGCTGGAGAAACGACCGCGTGTCTTCGATGTTCCTGTCCTCACTTTTCCTGTCAATGAACTTATACCCATTCAGAGGGAAGTGGCATCCGGCACTCTTTCTGGTCTGCCGAAAACTGTTTTTACCGCTTCCGCAAGATAAAGACTGTGTCGGTGATTTCGTCGTCGAGACGGAGCGGCGAGTCGATGTCGTACCAGAAGTCGAACACATCACAGAGTTCCAACTC
>CAZFLF010001465.1:0-1701 GCA_964519825.1 uncultured Pirellulaceae bacterium
CGCGCACCGGTACTCTCTCCGAACTCCAGCGTTGAAGACTTAAAGGAGGAATTGCGACAAGTTGCCGATCAACTGGCCAAATCGTTTCCCGACGAGGCCAACGCGCTGGATGTTGTGGCTCGAGTGGAATTCAGTCTGGGCCGCCGCAAGGAGGCGATGGAGATCTGGAAAAAGTGTACCCAGCTGAATGCGAACGATGCGTCCGCTTATTTTGCTGCCATGGGCATCGTCGCTGCTAACGGTGGTTCACCTGAAGAGGCGGCACAGTTTTTTCGAGAAGCGCTGGAAGCGGGTTCTCGCGACCCACAGATTCCCGTGCTGCTCGCGGACAACTTGATGAAAGCGCGCCAGTTGGAAGAAGCAGTGGCCGTTCTTGAAAACCAGCAGCAGAGCGGCGCAATCTCAGCCGCGGGGTTGACCACCCTGGGACAAGCGTATCTCGAATTGGATCAATGCGAGAAAGCCGAAACCGTATTCCACGCGTCGATCCATGCCAATCCGGACGCCAAGACCGCTTATTACGGACTCGCCAGGGCTTGCGCGAGGTTGGGCCGGTCGGCCGAAGCCAAGAGTTACATGCAACAGTTCGCCCAGCGCGAGGCACAGGAGTCGAGCCGGCGTACCGAAGGGTTCAGAACGTTCAGCGACGAGTCGTCAAGCCGTCAAGTGGTCCTGCGCGCGTGCATCGATGCCGCGCGGTGCTATCGCGCACATCAAAAGACGGCGGACGCCGAATACCTGTTGCAAAACGCCGCTGCACTGGTTCCCGAAGATGTGGAGTCGCGCACGGACTTGATGACCCTCTATGAACAAACCGGGCGCGATCGTAGCGCCCTCCAGGTCTGTGAACAAATGCGACGCATCGATCCGAGAAATGCGGACTATTGGATGAACGTGGGAGTGTTGCACGCTCGGCTTGGTAATTTTGAGGAGGGGCTGGCTGCTCTGCGCGAAGCGTTGCAACTCGATCCGCACAACGCGAAGTACCGCCGAGCCTACGATTTGATCGCGCAAGAAAAGTGACCTGAGAGGTTTGTCATGCCGCGAATGCGAAGGTTTGTATCGCGTAGTGCGATTGTGTTTGCCGCTGGGCTATCCCTCCTAGTGCACGCGCAAACACCCTGTCCGATCCAGTTCACCGACGTCACCGGACAAACGGGGATCACCTTTGTGCACACGGATGGCGGCTCGGGTCGGCGGTATATCGTCGAGACTGTCAGCGCTGGCTTGGCGTTGTTCGATTTTGATCTGGACGGGGATGTCGATATCTACTTCCTCAACGGTGCGCCGCTCCAAGGAACGCGACTCGAGGCCGTCCCTCGTGACGCCCTTTATCGCAACGATGGAAATCTCCGCTTCACCGACGTGACGAACGAGGCGGGCGTCGGGGATCCCGGATACGGACTGGGGGTGACCGTCGGTGACTACGACAGTGATGGCGACTTGGACCTTTACCTGAACAACTACGGGCCGAACGTCATGTACCGGAACAATGGAGACGGGACGTTCACGGATATAGCGCTGGTAACAGGTACCGACATCGGTCACAAAGTGGGGGCTGGGGCCAGCTTCCTGGATATGGACAGCGACGGCGATCTGGACCTCTTCGCAGCCAACTACATTGAATTCTCTTACGACGCGGTTGGGCCGGCTAAATGGCGCGGCGTGTCTGTCTATCCGGCACCGGAATTGTTTCCCCCC
>CAZFLF010001466.1:0-1693 GCA_964519825.1 uncultured Pirellulaceae bacterium
AAGGCTGAGAAACTGACGGCCGCCGCAAAAACGACTCCCGATCCCTTTCTGCCAGCACAACAAAGTCCGGATGAATGCCTTCGTTTGGTTTTTTGATATCTGATTTTCGAGATTTCCCAACTCTTCCGTTTTCCGTTGTGAATGCGCCAAACGGTATCACTAGCCCGCGGGCTGTTCACTTGGAGTCGCCCGGCGAGCCTGTCTATACTGAGTGCTCATGGAAAATGGAAAGCGATGATCCCACCCCGCGACTGCGGACCCACCCTTTGTCGCACTTTGCTGATTGGCGTTGATTGATCGAAACGCACGAAAGGAACCTCCTCGTGAGATTGGTCGCGTTATTCATTACGACTTGGCTGTCTTTGACTTGCTGTTGGCTGCCGGCCGGATTGGGACAAGAGCCCCCGGCCGCTGATCCCAAAGTCTCCGCGGCACACGCCGCACAAATGGCCAAAGGTCTGGACGTATTCAAAAAGAACGTCGGGCCGTTGTTGGTCGGCCGGTGCATGAAGTGTCACGGTGGAGACAAGACCGAGTCCGAATTCGACCTGACCAACCGCGAAAAGCTGCTCAAGGGAGGAGCCGAAGGCCCGGCGATCGTATTGGGCAAGAGCCGCGAGAGTCGGTTGTACAAACTGATTGCCCATCTCGAAGAGCCGCACATGCCGGAAGAAGGGGGCAAACTGGCCGATACCGACATCGCCGCAATTGCTGCGTGGATTGACCTCGGTGCGCCGTATGACAAACCGTTGAAGGGGGCGGATGTCGATCCAACTGCCTGGACGCACAACACGATCGACGAGGCGCGTCGCGACTTCTGGTCATTTCTGCCGCTGAAGAAAGTCGAGCCGCCAACCGTGGCCGACGATTCCTGGTCGCGCACTCCGATCGACCGATTCGTGGTGTCGGTGGCACGCGGGAAAGGGGTCACGCCCAACCCACTTGCCGACCGCCGCTCGCTGCTCCGCCGCGCATACTTCGATTTGATCGGGTTGCCGCCCGCCGCCGAAGAGGTCGAACGCTTTGTCAACGACAACGATTCCGAAGCGTACCCCAAGCTCATTGACCGGCTGCTAGAGAGTCCGCATTACGGCGAGCGGTGGGGCCGGCATTGGCTCGATATCGCACGGTTTGCTGAGAGCCATGGGTTCGAGCAGGATTACGACCGGCCCTACGCGTACCACTATCGCGACTTCGTCATCAAGGCGTTAAATGCCGACATGTCGTACGATCAATTCGTGCGGTGGCAATTGGCCGGCGACGAGATCGCTCCGGACAGCCCACTGGCGATGATGGCGACTGGGTTTCTCGGCGCCGGGGTCTTTCCCACGCAGCTTACCGAGAAAGAATTCGAGCCGGCGCGTTACGACGAACTGGACGACATGGTCTCGACGACCGGTACTGCATTGCTCGGACTGACCATCGGCTGCGCTCGTTGCCACGATCACAAATTCGATCCGGTGCCGGCGGCTGATTACTACCGCTTCGCGGCCTCGTTCGCCACGACGATTCGCAGCGAGATTGAACTCGACCTTGATCCCGACAACTATCGCCGAGCGAAGGAAGCGTACGACCGCGAACACGAACCGCTCGTCACAGCGCTGCGGCAGTACGATTCGAGCGAGCTGGAACCGAAGTTCGCTACCTGGCTGGCCGACCCGCCCTTGATGAGGAATTTGCCGGGCAGGGTGAA
>CAZFLF010001467.1:0-1681 GCA_964519825.1 uncultured Pirellulaceae bacterium
GTGCGGCAACTCACCATCAGGTCGATGTAACGTCGCCACCGAGCATCCGAACGGCTCTCTGCCTCCAACGACCAAGAAGAATTACCAGCTTTGCACAGGTCGAAACTACAAACAGTGCTAATCGCAGGGGAAATACATCGCCAGTTCGTGGCAAGTTGCGATCGTCGGCATAACCAAGTGCTACCAGCCGAGTCAGTTCAAAGGCCTGCGGGAGTGACTCCGATGCAGTCAGAAAACTGGGTAACCCGGCAGACATATCTTTGGAATAGTCCAGCACGTCGTCGATGATCTGGCACTGCATCACAATTCGAAACAAGATCTCGAGATCGTCGTCGCAATAAGTCGCCCTGACTCCCTCGTCGAGGCACTGGTTGCCAATGGCTGTCGCCGCAACCATTCCCAGCGAGAGCCGCACAATGGCTTCACGGTACGATCCCACTTTTTGAAATTGCTTATGATCTCCGCCGGGGGACGGACGTTTCGATTCGAGTTCCCGAAGTCGTCGCAGAAATTCTACCACGGACGAACGGATTCCAGCATCTTCGAGCAGTTGCCGAGTCCTTCGAAATTCCCTCCGACAAAACTCCTTGTTGTCGCAAATTGCATTCGCGCAGGCTCCGAAATCCAGCAACACTGCCAGGGTCCTGAGTTTGACAACTGGCAGTCGCTTGGAATTGCGAAGCATGTGAAGCGTGTCGAACGCCATAACGCACAAAACTCGCAACGGTGTCTTCGGTCTGGCAGAAAAGAACAGCGGCAGTCCGCGTAGAACACTTGTGACCGAGATCAGAGTTGACGAAATTCTGTCACGGCAAGCATTCCGTCGTCCCAGCTCACTATTCGCGTGAAAGCTCATTGGTCCGCCTTGTCGATTCCGCGTGAACGTCACACATAGCACACGACAACCTCTCGAGGACATCGCCAGCGGATCGGCACTAGGTCACTCACGCCGCGACTAACGACCAGCCGTGTCGACCCACACTGATGGCTCAGATAGCAGTACGGGTAGAAAACCGCTCCGGGAAACAGGCGGTCTCGATATTCATACGCGACCAATTGACAGCCATGGAGATGTCCGGCAAGGACGAGGTCATAGCCAAGTTGACGCGCAGTTTTCCAGATACGTGGGTTGTGTGCGCACAGGATGCGAACATCGCCCTCGGGCAGAGTCGCAGCATCAGGACCGGAGACCGCAATCACTCGACAACCATGAGTCAGTCGAGCAGCGCCATCATGAATCCATTTACCCCCGCCGTTCACCACCGCCTCACGGACTCGATGCATACCGACATGGCTGTCGTGGTTCCCGCCAACAGCCAGGACCGGTGCCACTTCACAAAGCGCGCCAACCAGATCGCACAGCTTGCCCAATTCCGTCGGTCCATCGACCAGGTCGCCACCCAATAACAGAGCATCCGTTTCGGAATGGCGAGCGGCTTCGATCACCTGCCGACAGAGATTATCGGAACGATTGCGCCGAAGATGAATATCGCTGACATACAGCAGGCGACACGCATCATCGCGCATCGAAAGGCGTTCTTCGCGGATGTGAAGGGCTCCGTTAATCCCAATTTCCAGCGGTCCCGCGGGCAATTCGGTTCTCCTAAGTTGGACAGCGCCACTTTGTGAGCGGCACGGCGCTAGCCGCCGGTTTCACGCGAAAAACCGAGGGCTAGCGCCC
>CAZFLF010001468.1:0-1672 GCA_964519825.1 uncultured Pirellulaceae bacterium
AAACGAAATTGGCTTGCGGCCGAGAGCAGGCAGCTAGATGCGGTCGAGCGTATCGATCCAAACCGCGACTCGCATCAATTCAACTTCATCGAGATCGCGGGGCTCACCGGATTGCTCGAGCAGAGTTACTGGAAACTTCAGCTCGCGCAGGATTTTGACGCCGGCCACGATACGGGCTTTTAAAGGTGACTTCTCTGCAACTGTGGTGACGATCGCCAACCGTTCGACCGGATCGTTGTCGGGTGGCCGATTGAATCCGGATAGTCCCGAATCAATTGCCACGATTCCGCGGACCAAGTCGCGATGGCGAAATGCCGTCAGATACGCCATCGAGCCGCTGGCCTGATAGCCGTAAACTACAATGCGCGTGCGATCGACCGCATAGTTCGTAACGACGTGATCAATCGCTTTACGCACGAAGCCGACTTCGGTTGGCTGCCACATGTTGGGCAGCGCCGCACGCGGAGCCACGACGATCAGATCCAGTTTTTCGCACGCGGCCTGCCATCGTTTCACGAACGGTTCGTTCTTGAACTCTCCCGGCGGTGGCAAGTAGACGACGACACCGTGCGGAACTTCACGGCGATAAGTGCGTGGGACCAGGGCAACACACGCGTTCGGTTCTTCGGGAATCTTGATTTCGACGACGCCGTCCTTGGCGGCAACGGCGTCATCGCCAGCAGCGGCCGGCGGCGCCGTCCGCTCAGCGGCTTTCGCTTCGGGTAGGTCGTTGGGCAGAGTTGCCAATTCAATATCGGCTTGCGCTTCCTGTCCACTGCGCACGTATCGTATGGGGACCTTTTGGTTCGGTTCGAACGCCGCGATCATGTCTCGGATTTCGGTAGCATGTGTCACGGGTTTGCCGCCGAATTGCACAATGCGGTCGCCGATTCGCAGCCCCGCCTTGTCCGCCGCGCCACCGGGATAAACATAGCGCACGCCAACACCGCGTTCAGCGGATGGATCATTCCGCGACGGCAACACCCCTAAGAACGGATGCTCGTAAGGACTCAGCTTGTCCACCAGTTCAATCGTGAGTTCGCGCCGTTGATCGCCGCGAACGGTGACCAGTCGGACTGGTTCGCCGGCATATAGCGGTCCCAGCACATGCTTGAGCTCGACCTGCCGCTCAATTTTGATCCCGTTGCATTCGACGATCTTGTCCCCCGCGCGCAAACCTGCTTGATAGACGGGCGACTTCGGATGCGCGGTCACGACCTCAGCGGGGAGCGAATACATGTCCCCCTGTTTCAGCGTCACGCCGAGAATCCCGGGCTGCAGATTCTCGCCCCGTTTCATTCGATCGAGACGCTGGTAAATCTCCGCCAGCGGCACAGCGAATCCGATTCCGCCATCGTACCATTCGGTCCCGGCCAGTTCGTCGCGGCTATCGGGTGACATCGGCACGAGGATCCCTAGCACTCGGCCACGCAGATCGACGAGTGGTCCCCCGTAGTTGCTGGGCGATATTTTGGCATCGGTTTGAATCGCTTTGCCAAAGATGCGTTGTCTCGCGCTGACAATCCCGACAGATACATTGGGTTGCTCAGCGTTCAATGCTCGCCCGACGGCGACTGCCCATTGTCCAACCGCTACTTGATCGACGGGTGCAGCCTCGGGCGCCGCCAGCGGCTCGGGCGCGGCAATCTTTAGCAAGACCAGCATGCGGCTC
>CAZFLF010001469.1:0-1668 GCA_964519825.1 uncultured Pirellulaceae bacterium
AACGTATCGAGGGGCAGCGATCGCTGCCCCTCGATGTCCTGCCGATTAGAACTTTACGTATGCGGGCGCGCTGGTGCAGGCGGAGAGCCCACTGTGTGCTCGAACGCCCTTGGCGCTACGCGGTCCCGCGGCAGCGTCACCGTGCCTTCCCGGGGGTGGGGGTCGCGCAGGTCACGATGGTGCTGAACGGCGTGAAGATCCCGAAGGTGATTCCGCCGACCAGCCCTTCGATGAAGGTGTGGACCGTCTCGAACTTGGCGACGCCGCTCGCACACTCCCTCGACACGTCGAGTGGCGGTGGAGCTATGAGCCCCCAGATGAAGCTTGGCTGGAACGCCCTGTTGATGACCGTCGCCGATGCAGGCCGCCCGGTGGTGACGATGGCGTGATAGCAGCCCGGTAGAACGAGCAGCAGAGAAACCGCAAATAGCTTCCGCATGCGTTGGCTCCAGGGGAAGGGATTGGGGGAAGGCAGCCTACCGCCTTCGCCGGTCATGCTTGTCGTGGGCCCGCCATCGTCGGAATAGAAATCTCTATCGGATTCGGAATGGGATCGGAATGCTCTGCTCTCTCCGAGAATATACACTGAGTCTTCGGACCGTCCAGCGCTCCGGAAGGGTCCCGGTCGGTCCCGCGCCCGCGTTGGGGTTAACCCGTCTCAGTAAGGTGTGGGTTAGTCTGAGTAGGCCGTCCGGCGTGTTGAACCACTGCAGCCACCCTTCTGGCAACGATGTCCCAGGAATACGACTCGGCGGCCTTCTGGCTTGCTTTCAAAGCCATGGCCTCACATTGCGCATAATGTTCGACGCACCACCGTATGCGCTCGGCAGCGTGTTCGGCCTCGTCGTCGGGAATAAAGACCGCACAGGAGTCGTCGACATAATCGCGCACACCTCCGACGTCGGACACTACCAGCGGAAGCGCGGTCGCCATCGCTTCAAGGACGGCATTATTGGCCGTCGAATCCACCAGCGGCAAGAACATCAGTTGCACAGAGTGGTAGAGATCCCTGAGCTCGCCGTCAGTAAGTCCGGCGTACCATTTTACATTGTCGAATGTGGCGAGCTCATAGTGCGCGGCATGAGTACGCGCGAACTTAGGAACGATCAGGTGAAACACAAACCTTGGTTCAGCTAAGCGCAGCGCCTGTATCGTGTCCTTCAGCAGGCGAAAGTCTCGGAGCCACTGTCCAGAGAACACAATATCCACCTTCGCGTGCAAGGGACGGCGTTGCACGGGGGTAAAAAAATCCACGCTCACGCCGAGAGGCACAAAATGCACATTCCGATGGCCCATCACATCGCGCATATAGCGCTGTGCAGCCCGCGACAGCACGAATAGCGTATCCACCTCGTTGAGAACGCCCGCCTCCACGCCATACAAACGCCACCAAGCGGGAGGCTGGTGCGAGATCGCGATGATTTTGGTATCGCCGATCCAGTCCCGCGAAGAACTAAAGTGATCGAAGTGATCCTCCAACGACTCAAACAACACAAAATCATGTCTCTTGTCTTTCAATGTTCGTCTGGCGGCGATCTCAAGCAGCAACCCCGTGCTGCTATAGAAAATGCTCCATGACGGCTTCCTACCGCTTCCCAGGAGCTTCTCGCTCAGAAAGGCTTGAGCCCGACGTGCAAGCACATGCAGCTTGTCCCGTGTATTCGGCAC
>CAZFLF010001470.1:0-1662 GCA_964519825.1 uncultured Pirellulaceae bacterium
CCAGGCCGCCAGCGGCAACTTGCAGAAATCGGCGCCGGGGGGCAATGTCGCATCCGGCCGATTCCCGCCGGCCGCGTTGACCAGAATGCTGACTCCGCCGCATTGCTTCACGATCGCATCCCGAGCTTGAACCAGCGAGTCGTGGCTGCTCGCATCCGCGGATTGAAACAGCGCCTTTCCGCCCGCGGACTCAATCGAGCGGACGCGCTCCAAGCCGCGATCCTTATTCCGACCGACGATGGCGACACGAGCCCCAGCGGCGGCCAAGGCTTCGGCCATCCCGCCACCGAGTGCTCCCGTTCCGCCAATGACGACTGCCACTTCGTTTTCCAGGTTGAACAAGTTGTGATTCATGTAGCAAGTTCTCCTAGGTGGCCGCGTCTCTCCGAGACGCGCGGCGCCAAATTGGCACTTACGGATTACTTCGTGGGTGCGCGTCTCGGAGAGACGCGACCACTAGTCTAAAAACAGCGGCGTCATGTGCCGCTCAAACAAGTTTCCGGTGACGTTCTTGGCAATCGTCGGCTCACATTCTTCGAGCATCCTTATGTAACGTTCTCCCATTTCGGCCGCGATCTTATAGCCCACATGGATCAGCTGCCGCAAATGCGGATTGAATTCCGGGGAGCGTTGATTGTGCCGCAAGGCGTTCACGAATTGTGCCGAACTCCAACTAGCAACCTCGTCGGTCGAAGGTAACTTCGTGAGGTCGATATCAATCACGGCCGCGTACGGTGCACACAAGGCATCCTTCTTTTTCAGTGCCTTGGCGTAAATCTCCTTAGCCAACGTTAACCCTTCGCCATCTGCTTCGGCTAATCCAATGACTTCTTCCAGCCATGTCGTACCGGCAGTCTTGATATGCAGGCCCGCACCGAACCGCGCGAGCGCTCGCCGAATCGGTGCATAAATTGAGAATTTGTCGCTGCCGGAATGGACGCTCAGCTTGAGACTTGCCGGAAGCCCGAAATGGTTGACTGCGTAGTTAATCACCGCGAGATCCTGGTTAAACTCTCGCTCGAATTGTCGAATATCGCCCACGTAATCGACTCCCTTATTGAACCGCCCTGTGAACTTCGGCGCGATCGTCTGCACAGGGATCCTCTGTGCGGCGATGGCGGCCAGGATCACCAGCAACTCTGGCGGCGTTTGCGGGCTGTCCGTTTCATCCATCGAAACTTCGGTAATGAAGTTGTCGACCCCTTTCTCATTGGCGATGCGCTCGTAGATGCGCCCCGCCTCTTGGACCGCAAGTAGATATTTTCCGGCGATCCGTTCGACGTCGGCACGTGTGATTTCGAACCGTTCGTCAATGCCGGGAATCGACAAGTGACCGACGAGCTGCGTGTGCGTGTCGGTGAAAGTAGCCACGTCCGCCGCCGCGGCCGGCTTACCAATCGCATCGGCTACGTCAATCGTGTAGAAATCCGACGAGCTGATGAATCCGCCGACTGTTTCCCAACGGATATGATCGGCATCGACGTGGTACGGCTGCCGCCAGTTGAGTTCGCGCACCGCCTGCTCGGCCGCTTCCCGCACGGTCGGCGGTTGTGAGCCAACCGTCGTATGTTCGCGGTGCGATTTGTTCCACACAGGTATGACCGTCGCGCCCCGTTCCTGCGCCTGGAGGAAGGCCCGCAATTGGGCCTTGGCCTGATGCGC
>CAZFLF010001471.1:0-1661 GCA_964519825.1 uncultured Pirellulaceae bacterium
ATCAGTGTCTTCCGACGGGCTCGCGTATTCTGACAGAAGTGTGGCCTCGGCTCCCTCGTCGAGAATGACGAGCGTATGGCCGAGATCACAGCCTCCCTCACGAATGACGGACAGCGCGTGCAGCGGCTCGTCGATCACAACTCCACGCGGAACATACAGCAAATGACTGCCACTCCAGAATGCCGTGTGCAGTGCCGCAAAACGGTCGCTATAAGGATTCACCGCGCGCTGCAGCAGGTTCTGACGAACCAATGATTCGTGTTCGTTCACGAGCTCATCGAGGCTGCCAAAGACCACCCCTTTTGCCCGCCACTTGTCGTTAAGTCTCACCGCAGAGGGTCGGCCATTGACCGCGGTGCTCTGCCCGCCAAGTTGCACTCCCTCGGCGAGCACTCCGGGCAGATCGGTTTGCGGCGCCGCCTCGAGCGAGAGGCTGTACCGGTCGAGATTGAACAACCGTATATCGGTGCGCGACCACTCCTCGTCGTTGCGACCCGGCCAAGGCAGATCGTTGAACCGCTCCCACGCTGCGCGTCGGAAGTCAGTCAACCAAGCCGGCTCGGTGCGAGATTCGAGGAATGCTTCAAAGCCAGTTTGCGTGAAACCCAACTGGGTTGTCGTGCCGAGCATGATCTAGCCCACGGAACCTTCCATTTGGAGCTGGATGAGTCGATTGAGTTCGACGGCGTATTCCATCGGCAACTCTTTCACGAGTGGCTCGATGAATCCGCTGACGATCATGGTGCTGGCTTCCGCTTCCGACAGGCCACGGCTCATCAGATAGAACAACTGTTCTTCACCAATCCGCGAGACACTCGCTTCGTGTCCAACCGATACATCCTGCTCGGCGATTTCGATATACGGATAAGTATCGCTCTGGCTTTTCGCATCAAGAATCAATGCGTCGCAGACGACGTTACATTTGGTGTTGGTGGCGCCCTTCTCCACACGTACCAGACCTCGATACGTGGCGCGTCCGCCGTTTTTCGAGATCGACTTGGAGATGATCTGGCCCGTCGTGTTCGGAGCACAATGGACAAGTTTCGCACCCGCGTCCTGATGCTGCCCGGCCCCCGCGAACGCGATCGACAAGATCTCGCCGTGAGCACCCGGCTCCATCATGTAGACGGATGGGTACTTCATTGTCAACCGACTACCCAGGTTTCCGTCGACCCATTCCATCGTAGCGTCGGCGTAGGCCATCGCCCGCTTCGTCACCAAGTTGTAAATGTTGTTCGCCCAGTTCTGAATCGTGGTGTAACGGCACCGGCCGCCGCGCTTCACGACGATCTCGACCACGGCCGAATGGAGACTCTCCGAGCTATACATCGGGGCCGTGCAGCCTTCGACGTAATGCACCGACGCCCCTTCGTCGACAAGGATCAACGTCCGCTCGAATTGTCCCATCTTTTCTGCGTTGATGCGGAAGTAGGCCTGCAGCGGTGCGTCGATCTTCACGCCCGGCGGCACATAAATAAATGAACCTCCGGACCAGACTGCCGAGTTCAAAGCCGCGAACTTGTTGTCTTCCGGCGGAATAATCGTTGCGAAATATTGACGCATCAGATCGGGATGATCACGGAGCGGTCGATCGCCGCCGTCGCCCCGCCCGTCACCGTCGCGCCGGTAACGACGAGTTGGTCGTGCTCCGTGCCCGGCGT
>CAZFLF010001472.1:0-1658 GCA_964519825.1 uncultured Pirellulaceae bacterium
CCCATAGCCGTTGGCGAAATCGGGACGGTGTCGAACGAAGCTCTAATCGCATCACCAAAGTGAGTCTTGGATGGCCGATAGGCCGGAATGCAACTTCCATGAAACGCGTGCGTGTCGGCCTTGTCGGTTCTCAGTTCGTGTCAACGATTCACGCTGAGGCGTTGAAGCAGGTGCCTGGCGCCGAGTTGTTTGCCGTCGTCTCGCCGACAGACGATCACGCAGAACAGTTCGCAAAGCGTCATGGCATTCCGCATCACTTCCGCGACTATCGCAAGTTTCTCGACACGGCGGAGCTCGACCTGATTGTGTTGGGGTGCCCGAACGATCTGCATTGTCAGTTCACGGAATTGGCCGCCGCGGCTGGCAAGCACGTGGTGTGTGAAAAGCCGCTGTGCCTGAACTTGCAGGAGGCCGATCGGATGATCGCGGCCTGTGCGAAAGCCAACGTCAAACTGATGTATGCCGAAGAACTGTGTTTCACGCCGAAGTACGTGCGGTTGAAGCGGCTAGTGGATGAAGGAGCCCTTGGCCGGCCGTACATGATCAAGCAGTGCGAAAAACACGATGGTCCGCACTCGGCTTGGTTTTGGAATGCGCAGCAATCGGGTGGCGGCGTAACGATGGACATGGGTTGCCACGCATTCGAATTCTTCCGCTGGATCCTCGGCAAGCCACACCGGCACGCCACTGCCGCCAGCACTGAACGGGGAGTTCAAACTCAGAGCCACGAGGCGCCGCTGCAACAGATTGTTGCGCTGAAGAAGCCACGCGCCATATCGGTTTATGCCGAGATGGGGACGTACGTGCACCAGCAGCGGACGAAAGGAGAAGACAATGCGATCATCATCGTGCGGTTCGAAACAGACGACGGCGAAGTCGTAGCGCTGGCGGAGGAGAGTTGGGCGAAGAAAGGAGGCATGGATGACACAGCGGAGGTCTACGGCTCCGGCGGCGTGGCCTATGCCGACCTGCTACAGGGGAATTCCATCCTGACCTATTCGGATACGGGCTACTCGTACGCTGTGGAGAAGGCCGGCCTGACCAAAGGCTGGAGCTTCACTTCGTTTGAAGAGCTGTGGAACTACGGTTTCCCTCAAGAGTTCGCCCACTTCGTCGACTGTGTGGCGAACGACAAACCGCCACTCGAAACCGGAGAAGACGGGCGCGCCGTGCTGGAGCTTGTATGTGCGGCCTACGCATCAGCTGGCTCGGGCCAGAAGGTACAACTTCCATTCCACACCGAGGTTTCGCGACCGATCCAGTTGTGGAAGTCCGATATCTGACTCTATTTCTTTCCCATCAGTTCGGTGACCTTCGGCTCGATAGCGTCCGCCCAAATCTGGTAGCCCTTGGGGCTCAGGTGGAGCGAGTCGGGCATGATTTCTTTGGACAAGGTTTCATCTTCGGCCAGGAACGATTTGCCGATGTCGAGATAGAACACCTTTTCACCGTCCGCCAGCTTCTCGACGATCCCGTTGGTCTTCTGGTTGACTTGTCGCTCAGCGTTATTCTTGTCGGCGCCTCTGGGGAAGACGCCCAGAATGAGCACTTTGGTTGTGGGCAACTTCTCCCGCAGCTTGCCGACGATCGCCCGGATTCCGTCGGCGATTTCCTCGGGCGTATTGCTGCTGGCGTTGTTCGTGCCGATCATCAATACG
>CAZFLF010001473.1:0-1654 GCA_964519825.1 uncultured Pirellulaceae bacterium
CAACAACCTGCTCTGGATTTACGACGACAACCACATCACGATCGAAGGCGAGACTGATTTGGCGTTTAGCGAAAACGTCGCCACGCGGTTCCAAGGGTTGGGTTGGAACACGATCAAAGTCAACGATGCAAACGACCTGCAGGCGATCGACGCCGCGCTGCAGGCCTTTCAGCAATGCACAAACAAGCCAACGATGATTATCGTGCGCAGCGTCATTGGCTTTGGCTCGCCGAATAAGGCCAATACACACGGCGTCCATGGCGCGCCGCTGGGCGAGGACGAAGTTCGCTTGACGAAGAAAGTGTACGGTTGGCCGGAGGATCAACAGTTCTTTGTACCAAGTGAAGTGCCCGCTCACTTTGCAGCCGGCATTGGCGCTCGGGGCCGCGAACTCTATTCGGCTTGGCAAGCCAAGTTCACCAAGTATGCGGCAGCTTTTCCGCGGGAAGCCGCCGATTTGACGACGATGTGGCGAGGGGAGCTGCCCAGCGGTTGGGACCAGGACATTCCGACATTCCCCGCCGACGCGAAGGGTGCCGCCACGCGCGTCGTATCGGGAAAGGTGCTGAATGCGATCGCCGCGCGGTTGCCGTGGCTGGTCGGCGGATCGGCCGATCTCGCCCCTTCGACGATGACGCTGCTCACCGCGAAGGACGCGGGCGACTTCTCCGAACACCAGTTCGCCGGACGCAACCTTCATTTCGGCATTCGCGAACATGGAATGGCGGCGATCTGCAATGGAATGGTCTTGTGCCGGCTGCGGCCGTACGGGGCGACGTTCTTCGTATTCACCGACTACATGCGTCCGTCGATACGGCTGAGCGCGATCATGCACCAGCCGGTGATCTATGTGTTAACGCACGATTCGATCGGATTGGGTGAAGACGGCCCGACGCATCAGCCAGTCGAGCATCTGGCCGCCTGCCGCGCGATTCCCGGAGTGATTGTGATGCGACCCGGAGACGCCAACGAGGTCGCGGAAGCTTACCGTGTGGCGATCACCCGTAAGAATCGACCGACCCTGATGGTTCTCACTCGACAAAATATTCCGACCTATGATCGCACGAAGTATGCTCCCGCGAATGGTGTCGCCAAAGGAGCTTACGTGTTAACGGATGCCGCAGGAGGCATTCCGGATGTGATCTTGATCGGTACGGGAAGCGAGTTGTCGCTGTGCATGGGGGCCTATGAGAAACTAACCGCCGACGGAATTCGGACCCGTGTCGTGAGCATGCCGAGTTGCGAATTGTTTGACGAACAGGAGCGGTCTTACCGTGATGCGGTGCTGCCGCCATCGGTTGCCGCACGCGTTGCTGTGGAAGCAGGCATCCGCCAAGGCTGGGATAAATACATCGGCACGAGCGGTCGTTTCGTGGGGATGACGGGATTCGGCGCGTCGGGACCTTACCAACAGCTCTACCAGAAATTCGGGATTACCGTCGACCATGTCGTGGCTGAGGCGCGAGCGGCGGCGGGCAAGGCGTAATGACAAAGGAATGACCAAATTTCAATGACCAATGACCAAGGGTAAAGACTGCTACTGGGTTCTTTGTCCAGAATGCGCGGTTAATCATGGAAAAGCCTCCGGCTTCGACGAGTGATCAACTCAGCACCGGGCAGACATCGAACCACTGTCGCCCCTGTTCTTCCATCC
>CAZFLF010001474.1:0-1653 GCA_964519825.1 uncultured Pirellulaceae bacterium
CACCAACCAACACCGTTTGCTGTCGCGTGTGTGGAACTGCGCGCTGTCCGTTATCCCTCAAAGGAGTGCCTGATGACTTTCCGCTGGAATTGGCTGAGGAGTAGCCGTCTACTTGAACTGAAAAAGAGTCGAGACAAGCGATCGCGAAAAAGGTGCAAGACAGAGCGAAGAGCCGGTTTCTTTGAAAGGCTCGAAGATCGCCTGGTACTAAATGGAATTCCGAACGCCACGGATGACCTCAGTTACAGCACGCCGGTTGACATGGCGCTAGTTGTATCGGGTGGCAATCATCCGTTGCTCGAAAACGATTCGGATCCGGAAGGCAGCTCTCTGACTGGATCCATTGTCGATGACCCGGCTCATGGCACGATCTCGGGTTTGAACAGTTCTACCGGTGCATTCACCTACACGCCGGACACTTCCTACGTCGGATTGGATAGTTTCACCTACAAAGTGAATGACGGCACGTCGGATTCAGATGTGGTCACAGTCGCGATCGCCGTTGGCGGGAACTTTGGCCCGCGTACGAATCTGGAAGAATCACCAGTTGCCCTGGCCGGCGGCTGTGCCGCGAACTCGGCGCCGGCGAAAATCACCGCCTCGTGCCTGACCGGCGACTTGGAGTTCACGCAAATGCTGACACCCGGGCTGCCGCTGATCTACACCTCGGGCACTCTTCCGCAGCCGATCATTGTGATCGAAACTTTTCTTCAATCGACGAGTGACGTACCGGACGAAATCAAAGCGAAGCTCACCTTCAACGGAACTGCGGGCACGGATTACAGCTACGACACAACCGGCCTCGAAGCAGGCGATCCGCTGCGGTTTGCGTTACAGGCCGACGCTACATCACTGCCCACCGGTCGCTATGCATACACCGTTCGGCTCACAGCCCGTTTTGACGCGACGAACGTCACTCGCGATTACACTGGGTACGCGCTGGTCGTCAACCGTGGCAGCAGCAGCTATGAATTCGGTCGCGGCTGGCAATTGGCGGGATTGGATTCGCTGGTCGATGTCACGGGTGGCATGATGCTGGTCCGTTCCACCGGGGACGCGATCTTTTTCCCGGACGACGGCGCTGGCGGCTACGAATTAGCGGAAGGAGATGATTTATTTTCGGTGCTTGAACAAAACATTGATGACTCGTTCACTGTCACCGACAAGCACGGGATCCAGGCCAACTTTTCATCCGCCGGGTTGCTGACGTCCCGAGTCGACCGGAACGACAACACGACCTCCTTCAGTTATGACGGCGACCTGCTCAGTCAGATCACAGATCCATTTGACCGGGATATCGACTTTGTATATACCGGAGATCGTCTTACGTCGGTCACTGACTTTGCGAGCCGGACCGCGACGTTGACGTATGCAAGTGGTAACCTGGAGACCGTAATACAGGAAGATCCAGATGGCGGCGGCGCCCTGTCCGCTCCGGTCTGGGAATTTACCTACGATGGGACTTCCCATTTGCTGACGGAAGTCGAAGACCCGCTCGATCATGCCACCACCTTTGCCTACGGTTCGCACGAGCGTCTGACGTCGATCACGCATCCCGACGCCAACGAGTGGGAACTCACCGCGCTGCAGACGATCGGGCTCCCGACGGGATCCAGCGACAACGAGCTAATCGGCACCAACCCGTTGGGTACG
>CAZFLF010001475.1:0-1645 GCA_964519825.1 uncultured Pirellulaceae bacterium
CTCGTTGACTTGAATTTCGAATGTCCGATTCGGCGGCTGGTTCAGCGCGGTGAAGTAGCAGCATTGCTCGCCGACCCGCCGGCAATCGAACGGATCGTGGCAGCGGTCGCGCGTGCCGTGTCGATTCCGGTCACGCTGAAGATTCGGAGCGGGCCTGATTCGGACCACGAAACGGCCGGCGACGTCGCGCGGTTGGCCGAACAAGCTGGCGCGGCCGCCGTCGACGTGCACGCTCGCACCGTGCGCCAGGCCTATGTCGGCGGTCCAGACTGGTCCGTCGTCGCACGCGTTAAGCAAACGGTCCGGATCCCGGTATTTGGCAGCGGCGGCATTCGTGAACCCGCGGACGCCCGGCGATTTCTCGCGGAAAGCGGCGCCGATGCCGCGGCCGTCGGACGTGGTTGCCTGGGGAATCCCTGGATATTTCAACGAGGTCGAGCCTTGTTCACCGGGGGCGGCCAACCCCCCGCGCCGTCGGTCAGCGACCGCCGCCGAGCGTTGCTGCAATTGGTCGATGGCGAATTTCGACTATACGGACCAACCGTCGCACTACGCCGGTTGCCGCGCGTATCGTGCTATTTTGCCAAGTTCCTGCCCGACTTTGCGGACTTCAAGCGGCAGGTTCAGTCCCTGCGAAACCTGGAGCAGTTCCGCCGCCTCGCACACGACACCTTCCGCTAAGTTGTCCCGCAGAGATAGTTTTGGGACACCTCCCAAAGTGAGTGTCTGCTGGGGCTGGTTCATGTTAGAGTATTTTTGGTTGTGGTTTGATCCTGATCACTGTTTTGTCTCGAACAGTCTGACTCGCGAGAATGTGAGAAGATTCCCTGGTTTTTCGTCCTTGTTGTTGTTCTCTTCCTAGTCGTCAAATGCTCCGGACGACGACCGGTTGAACGTTTAGTTCTCCAAGCTTCGGCACATGCCCGACGTCACACGCATCCTGTCGCAAATCGAGTCCGGGCAGCCGTCGGCGGCTGAAAAACTGCTACCACTTGTGTACGACGAGCTGCGAAAGCTGGCAACGGCCAGACTTGCCAAAGAGACCCCAGGACAGACGCTGCAGGCCACGGCCCTGGTTCACGAAGCCTACGTCCGACTGGTCGACGCGAAGCAAGTCCAGCAGTGGAACAGCCGCGGCCACTTCTTCGCTGCTGCCGCCGAAGCGATGCGCCGGATCCTGATCGACCAAGCGCGACGGAAGCGGAGCGAAAAGCGCGGCGGCAATTATCAGCGCGTCCCAGTGGAAAAATCGCTTAGTCTGGCCAGCCCCGACGCCGAGTCGCTGCCCGATCTTCTGGCGCTCGATGAGGCTCTGCGGCAGCTCGAGGCCGAGGATTCCGTCAAAGCTCAGCTGGTGAAGCTGCGATACTTCGCAGGGGTATCACTTGAGGATGCCGCACATATGCTGGAAATCTCACCCGCCACCGCCAAGCGGTACTGGACCTATGCGCGCTCCTGGCTGTACGACAAGCTGTGCGATTAACGACCGTAGTTCCAAATCCAATTCGATTTCGACAAAACATCGGCCCCGCGTGTCAAATCCGCGAACTCTACCGACCAGTAACTTGGAATGCACGGTGGACAGCAGTTTGCGGGAAAATTCTTTTGGGTTGATCCGTTCTGGCCCTAGATTACGCACTGAATA
>CAZFLF010001476.1:0-1644 GCA_964519825.1 uncultured Pirellulaceae bacterium
GCCAAGTGGGGCGGCTGCAAGATCAAAGACGCCGAATCCCGAAAGCTTCCGACCGTTTTTCCTGGTTCGGTCCGCGTTCCGGCCACGAACGGCGCCCCATCGTGGGACTACCGAGACGATCCCACGGAGAAATAAGAGACGATGACACCGATTATTCACCCCTGCGTTATTCTTTCCTCTTGCGGTGACTATTTGCAGGTCGTTCGGGAGAAAGGATTCCTGACGGCGGTTGCACAGCGTGCAGCCGAACGGTCGGCCACTGGCCCAATTTTGATTTTTGACCTGTGTGTCATCGTTGCGGCAATTGCCGCCTTTCTCGTGCTCAAGCCGTTCACCAAAAAACTGTGGTTGCGGGCGATGGTGATGATGGTCGGTGTGTTCCTCTTCGAGTTGTTCACGTCGCCAATGTGGCATAACGAACATCTAGGACGATGGGCGTATGTTTATTGCGATGTCAGTTGGATCCTGACCCTCGGTTGGACAACGCTGATTCTGGGCGTTGTGGCCTCTGTCGATCGTTGGTTATCGCATTGGCGCGAGCCGAAGCGATTTGCTGCATACCTGGGGATTTTGCTGGTCCTGGTAACGCTTGCGGAGATGATCGTTGTCGCCTTGGGTATCCGAAAATACGCTCCGGAGGTTCTGGAAGCAGTCTCCGGGATCTCCTGGCTCGGCGTCCCGTTGGAAATCCTCTACTACGTTCCGGTCTTCACATCACTGGTGATTGCCTTCTACAAGTATTGGAACTTCGTAATTGACGATGCGGCTTTGGTTCCGGTGAAGAAGCGGAAATGGCTGCGGGCCATCGTACTCGCGTTTATTGGTGTGTTTCTATTCGAACTGGTGGTGGAGCCCTTAGTCCGGAGCGACAAGTTTCCTGAGTGGTCGTACATCTATCGCGACATCAGCTTCCTTTATACAGGACTGCGGGTGCTGCTGATCGCTATTGGGGCAATCGTGGTCGACAAGTTCATGATTGGTCTCTCGCTACCGCTCCGGTTTGCCGCGGGAGTGTTACTTATCAGCGCGCTGGCTCTGCCGTTTGAGTCGTGGTTCCTGGCGAACGGCTACCGCGTGTACGGCAACAGCGCGGTCATGAATTACTCCGGTTTCACGACCCCGATCACGGGCCTGCCTGTGGAAATCGTGTTCGCGATCCCCTGCTATCTGTCGCTGATCGTCTGCTTTATCCGTTACTGGGAAATTGTTTTTGATAATGGGCTATGAGGAAGCTCACACTATGAGCAGATTCCTTGGTCGCGTTGGCATTGGGTTTCTTGTTAGCCTTCCCGTCGTATGCTTTCTGGCCGGCGGCGTGCAAGAGGGATTCTTCCTCCTTTTAGTATCGATCGTCTGCACGGCAGGAGTAGGGCTAGTGGCCTGGATTCCGGCGTGGTGGGTTGCGGGATGGGTGACGTTTGCTGTTGTGTCCTGGATCCACAACAAGGCTAATAAGGTCGCAAAAAAACCGGTCAGCGAACCGGCGCCCATTCCGAGCCGCGGGGACCAGGCTTTGAAAGCTTATATCAGACACGCAACGGCAACTGGAATGGATGCGGACGTCATGGTGTGCCGCTTGCATTTAAATGGCTGGAATATGGCCGAGATCCAAAGTGCCCGTCAGAGTTTCATTTCATCAAAATA
>CAZFLF010001477.1:0-1636 GCA_964519825.1 uncultured Pirellulaceae bacterium
GTCCTACAACCAAGTCAGCCTTGGGTCGCTGTCTCACGAAACCTGGCAAGGACCTGGGCGGGGCTCGCCGTTCCGGTCGTTCCAAGTTGTTGGATCGTGATGGATGCCACTAGGTTGCCAACCTGAGCAGCTTCCAGCTCCGTGGCACCACAGAGGAGCGAGGTAACGATCCCGCTGGTCGCGGCGTCGCCTGCCCCGACGATGTCGATCGGACCGGTCACTGGGCAGCCCGGGACAAGCTGCGGTGATTCATTCGGTCGCGCGACCAGGATCCCTCGTTCGCCCATCGTGCAGAAACAGGGAGAACCGTTCCGTTCGGATAACTTCCGCAAGGCTCCACGCACGGTCTCCGGGGTGTCCTCAGTGACGCCGACCGCGCCCAGCACTTCGGAACGATTTCCCTTGAGAGCGCCGCACTCAAACAGTCCCAAATGCCGACGGCTGTCCACGTAAATCAGTTTGTGCGGGTCGGCCTGATGGAGATCGAGCAACGTCGCGCGGACCTCGTCATTGACGACGCCCCAATTGCGTTCGTTGATCTGGTCAAGCACGATCAGTCCGTCCGTTTCGGCAAACGCTTCGCGCATATTCTGAACAAGCTTTTCGGTAGTCGCGCGCGATAATGGCTCGCGGCTGCGCAAATCCAGCCGATTCAGCTCGACCCATTCCCCACTTTCCACGCGCCGCATGGGCTTCGTATAGGTAGGCGTAAGACGGTTCGCGTCGGTGAGGATGTGCGACACTTCGACCGGCAGGCGACGCAATTCCTTCAACAGATCGAATCCTTGTCCGTCGTCGCCGATCACGGTTACAGGCACGAGCCGCCCAACGCCCAGCGCGGCCAGGTTGTTTAGCACCGTCCCCATTGCGCCCGGTGAGTTACGAACTTTGGGAATTTGATAGGCCTCCAGGCCGGTTTCGATCGACATTTCGACGACGCCTGGAGCCAAGTCGAGATACCGATCGAGAAACAAATCACCCACCAAACCCAACCGCAACTTGGGAAATGCTTGCAGCAACGATTCGAGGCGGTCCACTTTCAGCATCGTTCAGCTCCGTTCCGCATCGAGTGCCGCGCGCCGCAATAGCGGCATGGTGTGCCGATGATCACCGCAGACGTAAAAGCTCTCGCCTCCGTCGGCGACCGTACGGACAAGAATCGTCTTCCACGGGCGATAGTAATACTGTGGATTCGATTTCGCCGCTTCGTGTTGGAAGTCACCGCCGATGGGGATCAGGTCGAAGGCGGCGGTGGTAAACCGAGCGATCCGCCGACCCTGCTGGTGGGCGACGTTGCGGGCCATCGACAGTGCCTTCAAATATACCTCGGGTCCCATAACCGCCGAGCCGACGCACAGGAACACCCCCCCGTCGAGCCGCTCGACGGTATCGCAGACGGTCAGGAAGTCGCGATAGCTGCCTGTGCCAAATGCGGCCGGATCGAAATTCGGATGCTCGTGCAAAATGTCGTAACCGATGCCGACATGAACGGTTACTGGCACTCCGAGTCGGACTCCCGCGGCGAGTACGCTGGTGTCCTTGTACGGAAAATCGCTGTCCAGGATCGCGCGACCGAGCGACTCACCCAGTCCCATCCCTTGCCCGACTCCGTCCCGCACAATGTCGTTCATCTCGG
>CAZFLF010001478.1:0-1635 GCA_964519825.1 uncultured Pirellulaceae bacterium
CTGGACGAGACGGTGCAATGGTTTCAAGGCACCGCTGCAGGGAAGGCTCGGTACTTGCGACGGCAACATGAGTAACAGCAGTTTCCCGCTTCGCCGTCGTGACCTGGCGACAGCAGGAAGCCGCGATGCCAACATCAGCGGGCGCTGCTATATAATCGCAAAATTCCAGACTTGCCAGTCGCATTTTCCACATCGCACCTAAACAATGAACGGAGAGATAGTGACGGGCGTTTTCTTAGTGGGTCTTGTGCTAGCTGCCAGCGTCATTGCGCTTTTGCTTTCGTCGAAGCTCGCATGGCGCATAGCGACTGACGTTCCCAACGGTCGCTCGCTGCATGTCCACCCGATTCCTCGAATTGGGGGATGGGGGGTCGTGCCGGCTGCTGTTGCGGCGGCGGTTCTGTTCGGCGCCGTGGACAGTCTTCTGATTTGCGTGGTGACAGTGCTGTTTTTCGTTTCCTACGCCGACGACCGATTCGGTCTACCAATCTTGGTCCGTATACCCATTCACGCAGCCGCCGCGGCCTTGTGGCTTTCGTTCGGTCCGATTGAGTTGCCCGCATTCATCGCCTTTTTGGCGGGGTGCGGCATCGTTTGGATCACCAATCTGTTTAACTTTATGGATGGCTCCGACGGCCTGGCAGGCGGCATGGCCGTCTTTGCCTTCGCGGCCTTTGCCGCCGTCGCGGCGTCTGCAGGTATTACGCCTCTTGCGTTATGGTCAATGGCGATCGCCGGGGCAGCGGCTGGATTCCTGTTTTTCAATTTCAATCCCGCTCGCGTATTCCTGGGTGATGCCGGTTCGGTGACACTTGGCTTCCTCGCTGGTGCATTCGGCATATGGGGCTGGGCAGTTCACGCTTGGCCTGCATGGTTCCCGTTCTTAGTGTCAGCGCCGTTTTTCTTAGATGCGACCGTGACAATTCTGCGCCGCATGGTGCGCGGAGAGCAATTCTGGCGAGCGCATCGCGAGCATTACTATCAGCGACTTATCCGGTCCGGCTGGAGTCATAGACGGACGGCACTTTGCGAGTATGCCTTGATGGCGGCATCGGCCGGTTTGGCAATCGCAATGCTCGAGTGGTCCGCTACAGCCCAATATTTGGGCCTTGGCGTGGCCGGCCTTCTGTATATGGGCCTCGCCTACGCCGTTGATCGTCGCTGGGCAGCTTTCGAGCAAACCACCAAAATTGCTTTGGGCGAGGAGCCCGAATTCGCAGCGCGGCCACTGGACCCAAATGTGTCAGCGGGGCTCGCGAGTACGCAGCCGACATTAAACAATCGCGTGATCCACAAACGCGGTGGCGGTTGGCGTCCAGCTCGCGCAGGGCATAGGGGCCTCAGCCCGGATGCGAAAAATCCGTCAGTATTCGATGCATCCACCTTTAAACGCGAGGGAGAAAGCGCTACCGCGACCCGCGACATGAGATAATTGCCGCCGCAGGCACAGGTCGTGCTACGGTCTGTGTCGATTAGTGGCTGATTTGGCAGTAGGTTGGGCTCCCTAACCGACGAATGCAGCCGCAAGCAGAGAGACTTGATTTGTTGACAGGTACTTGTGGTAACATTTGTTCCGGTTCCCCGCTTCGCATGGAGATGAAAATGAAAATGAAATTAAAAGCCGCGCTTCTTGCA
>CAZFLF010001479.1:0-1632 GCA_964519825.1 uncultured Pirellulaceae bacterium
GCATCGCCTCGAACTCACGTTCGGTGAGTTCGCGAGCCGGCGGTCGAGCCATGGCATTTCCTCTCTTGAAGCGTGTTTGGATGCGACATGATTTGGTTATCCAAATTTGGTTTGGCAAGAGTATCTTCGACCGGGCAATCACGTCAACACGAGTTTTTTCAGTCGTTTAACCGCAAGCCGCAGGCGAGCGCGCTGGAAGGAGATCGACTGCGCCCAAACGCGCTCGCCTACGGCTTGCGGTTAAACGATTCGATTTCACATCAAAACGACTCCCGACCCCTTTTTGTTCTGCGAAGACTGACGATACTCTGCGACTGGAGCTGGGGAATGATCGGTGCGAAAGGAGCGACAAATGACCAGGTCAAATCGGCGCGAGATGTTGGGACAGCTGGGTGGAACGGTCGCCTGGACAGCGTTTTCAGGCGCCTGCTCGGTACTCGCGGAAGAGAAGGTTCCCGCGAAGCAGCGAATCAAGATCGGACAAATCGGAGTGGGTCACGCCCATGCCTCGAAACTGGGTGTATATCGGAAGTCCGCGGACTACGAAGTCGTGGGCATTGTTGAACCGGATGCCAAGTTACGGCAACAAGCGGAGAACCAAGAAACGTTCCGCGATTTGCCGTGGATGACGCAGGAGCAACTTCTCAATGTGCCGGACTTGCAGGCCGTGCTCGTCGAGACTCGTGTCCGCGACTCGCTGAACGTGGCCGAGGCGTCTGTCGCAGCCGGCAAACACATTCATCTCGACAAGCCGGCCGGCGAATCCCTGCCACAATTTCAGCGAATCTTGGAAGCCGCGGCCAAGCAGAAACGGCTGGTGCAGATGGGCTACATGTTTCGCTACAACCCAGCCGTCGTGATGCTGCGTGACTTCCTCAAACGAGGCTGGCTGGGAGAGCCGTTTGAGGTCCACACGGTGATGAGCAAGGTCGTTCCTCCCGCCGACCGTCGCGCGCTGGCTGAATACCGTGGTGGCATCATGTTTGAACTTGGTTGCCACGTGATCGATCTCGTCGTTGGCATCCTCGGCCAGCCGGACAAGGTCACGCCGTTTCCGCGACGCTCGGCCAGGATCGACGACGGACTTGTCGATAACATGCTCGCCGTATTCGACTACCCGCGTGCAACGGCTACGGTGAAAACGAGCGCGCTGGAGGTCAATGGCGGTGATCGGCGGCATCTGGTGGTATGTGGCACTGAGGGAACTTTTCACATCCAACCACTCGACAGCCCGGCGGCTCGCGTTGCTTTATCCAAGGCTCGAGGCGATTTCCGGGCCGGCTACCAAGACATATCGTTCCCGAAATACACCCGCTACGTCGACGACGCAGCCGATATGGCGCGAGTGATCCGTGGCGACAAACCGAGCGATTTCTCCTACGACCATGACTTGTTCGTACAGACCGCCGTTCTGCAAGCGTCCGGACTGATGTAAAAGCACGACATGTAATAATCGTTTAACCGCAAGCCGCAGGCGTGTGCGTATTGAGCAATTTGGAGTGCGGTGGCTTGACGCCGCTTTGGATCGCCCGTAGTTGGACGCCTGTTGCAACGAAAGCGGCGTCAAGCCACCGCACTCCAAAGGCACGCCTGCGGCTTGCGGTTAAACAAATCCCGGAGCCAGAGCATGTT
>CAZFLF010001480.1:0-1632 GCA_964519825.1 uncultured Pirellulaceae bacterium
CAGCCCGGGGACGCTCACGACCAATTCCTTCGCTGCGCCGGTTTATTTCAACACCGGCAGCGATCCGCGTTATGTTCGCGTTGCCGATCTGGACCGCGACGGGCGTCCTGACATCGTGACTTGCAATGTGGGTTCCGGGACGGTTTCGATCCTCCGCAACACGGGAAGCGCGGGTGTGCTAAATGCCGAATCTTTTGCGGCGCGTTTCGACCTGACGTCGAACGCGGGCGCATACGATGTGGTCATCTGCGATCTTGATGGTGACATGCGGCTCGATCTTGCCGTCGCCAACCAGAGCAGCCCGACCCTTTCGCTGTTCCGCAACATCAGTTCTCCGGGCGTTCTAAATTCCGGGTCATTCGCCCCGAAAGCGGATTTGCACGGACTCGGCGACGCCACGATTGCGGCGGGCGATCTCGACGGTGACGGCAGACCTGATTTGATTTCAGGAGGCAACAGCACTGCGATTTCTGTCTTCCGCAATCTCGGCTCGACGAACGGCCTTTCTGCCGGGTCGTTCGCGCCGAGGGTGACTTACGGCAATCCCGGCTGGGTCCACAATGTCGTTCTCGGTGACATCAACGGCGACGGCAAACTCGATGTCGCGGTCGTCGGTGAATTGGGAAATTTTCTGCGTGTTTATCAGAACCAGAGCACTCCGGGAAATGTGACGCTCGCTGGCGGCGTGGATTACCCCACCGGTTGGAACGCGTGGGGCGTTTCGATCGGCGACCTCGATCTCGACAGCCGCAACGACATCGTGTTCTGCAATGCCTACGACAACACGGTCACGCTTTACCGCAACATCCAGCCGTTTGGCGGGCCGCCGTCCATCGTGAGCGAGCCTTCCAACCAATCGAAACCCGTCGGCGCCAACACCCAATTCTTCGCCGGTGTCAGCGGACAATCTCCTCTCTCGTATCAGTGGTTTTACAACGGCCTGCCGCTCACCAACTCCGCTCACATCCTCGGCACTTCTTCCAACATCCTCAACATTGTCGGGGCGCAAACCAACGACATCGGCAGCTACTGGCTCGTCGCCACGAACACACTCGGCTCGGTCACCAGCGCGGTCGTCACGCTTGACGTGGGTTATCCGCCAGAGGTGCAAACACCAATCTACCAGACGATTCTTGTCGGCTCGAATGTCGTATTCACCGCGATTGCCACTGGTACCGAGCCGTTGACCTATCAATGGCAGTTCAACAACTCTAATCTCTCCGACGATACACGCATCAGCGGTTCGACCGGTGCCATCCTCAGCATTTCCAACCTGGTTATCGGCGACGCCGGGAATTACCGGGTAATCGTCTCCAACAACTTCGGCGCCATTGTGAGCTTTCCGGCCGACCTCACTGTTGTCGAGCCGCCCGCCATCACAAACGATCCGATTGGCGGAGACATTCCGGCTTCCACCAATTTCACCTTCACTGTGGGTGCAACCGGCACGGCCCCGCTCAGTTATCAATGGCGCTTCAATCAAACCGATCTGCCGTTGGCCACAAATGCCGCGCTGCTCCTGACCAATGTTCAAGCGGCACACGCCGGAGATTACACCGTGGTTGTCACCAATCTTTACGGCTCGGTTACCAGCGCGGTTGCCCCGTTGGTGGTCACGCCCTTTCCGCCGGT
>CAZFLF010001481.1:0-1629 GCA_964519825.1 uncultured Pirellulaceae bacterium
TCAGTTGCGAACGCAGGCAGATCGCGCCGATGATCTCACCGTCGAGGCGAATGGGACGCTGCAGCACCAAGGAATCGCTGGTGAACCGATGTTGGCCCATCTGCAGAACAGGAGGTGGCAACCGCTCTGGATTCTGATGGTAATCGGCGAACACCTCGCCGCTTCGGAGAATCCAGGCAGCCTCAATGCTGCGTTCCGAGCGGAGAATCGCGAGGTTTTCCGCAGCGCTTTTATGCACATTGAATTGCAACGCCGCGGTGCTGTTGTTCGCGACGATGTCGCCCAAGGTCGAGAGGTTCTCCACCATGGTTCGGCGGAAAGTGATGACTTCGTAGGCCACGAAGCCGGCGCACGCCAGCAGCAGGGAGACGCCGCTGGTCAGCATGATGACCAGCATTTGCCTTCGTGTGATCGAGGGCTTACCCCGTCCTAACCAGATTTTGGCGCTTTCAATCATACCTACCCCGGACGGTCACCGCGACTTTGAGCAGATTGGCGTCGAGCTTCAATTGAGCGGCCTGGGCAGCCTTGAGGTTGATCTCGAAGCGAACGGAATTGTCCCTGAGCAAGAAGTTAATCACGCCACCCTGGTCCAGAAAGTCATCCGTCTCGCCTACAGTCAGAACGGGTACTGCTCTGGGCTTTTCCATCAAGTCACGCAGCTTCTTTCGTTCTGAGTAGGCAACGAAAAGGATGTGGCATCTGCGGAATTCCCGTTCGCTGGAGACGCGACGAGTCTCAAAGGACCGCCCTTTCACGGTTTTGCGGGCAAAGGTCTTCACGAGCTCATTGCCAAATGAATCTTTGCCCAGCAAACCAACTACCAGCGGGGCTTGCGCATTGGTGAAAGCCGATTCAGGCCACTCGACGAACCGGGCAAAGTTGAGCAACCAGACTGCCTTCACCTCGTATTCGGAGGGAGCGGATTCCTGGGCACAGAGGACAAAGGTAATCAAGAGCAGCAATACCGCTGACAAACACACCACTGTCCGAACGGACGATCCGTCCCCCCCACGGCGGAGCGCGACTCCTGGAGCTTCACTCCTGATCATGCGCTGCTCATCGTTCTGGTTGGGACAGGTCATCGGCCAAAACTTGTCGGTCGGTTCGCCAGAAACTCCTGGTCGTGCTCCCGATCGCAGAGATTCGCTGACCTCATGCAGAACCTCGATGATCTCGGGAGCGACCGTGTACAACGACGCTTCGTGTCCCAAGTATATGGCGGAAGGAAAGGAGTTTGGACTCCCGCGTCGGCAAGAACCGCGCCGCATTTCTTTGGCAATCGCCCATACGTTGTTACTGAAGCTCACACCTTTACGGCGGGTCGGGCGAAAACTTGAGCTTTCGACGGCGGCGGTTTCCCTCCTCCACTGCCTCAGGGTTCGGAAAGGAGGAACAAGATTGTAGTCAAATCGGCGACCGATTGTCGGGATTTGTCTGACAGGAAGGAAGAAACGTCCGAAGCGGGGGCCTATTCCACGAGGCCGTTCTTGACTGCGTAGGTCGTCAGGGCGGCATTGGTCTTCATCAGCATCTTCTCTAAAATGCGAGTGCGGTACGTACTGACCGTTTTGACACTCAACTGAAATTGGCCGGCAATCTCGGAAACGGTCTGCCCCGAAGCGATCA
>CAZFLF010001482.1:0-1624 GCA_964519825.1 uncultured Pirellulaceae bacterium
GAACAGCGCATCGGCGCTGTCGTCGAAGCGGCGGTCGCCACGTTTGGCGGCAACGGCGGATGTCTGGCGTTACAGAAACTGGCCGCTGCGCTGGTGGGCAAACTGGAGCCGATCGGTTCCGATCCTTCAGCCGTGGAGATCCGTAGACTCTGGGACAGTAACAGTTCAGGGGTCTGTACAAGTTGATCCGATCGGCGTACTGTAGCCCGCATGACGGCGGGGCGTTGGTCGAGGCGAAAACGAGCACAGTCGCCTGCCGATGCCGAGTCGAGTGGCCAAGCCGTAGAGATCGAGCGGCTGCGACGCGAGAATGAGCGACTCCGCGAGGAGAACGAAAAACAGGCGAGGGAGATCGCCGAGAAACAAAAGCAGATCGCCGACTTGGAACGGCAGCTCGCACTTCGGCAGCAAAACTCGACGACCACCTCGAAGCCGCCGTCCTCCGATGGTCTCGCTGGTCGCCAACGCGAACGCGGTCGCCGCACGAAGAGTCGACGAAAACCCGGTGGGCAACCCGGACATCCCGGGCATTCGCGCCCACTGGTGCCCGCCGAGCGTGCGAATGAGACCGTGCATCTGATCCCCGAAGCCTGTCGCCATTGCCAGCACCGGCTGCACGCGCGCGACACCGTCGGGGATCCACGCCGCCATCAAGTCACGGAATTGCCCGCCATCGAGGCGCACATCACCGAATACCGCTGCCATCGGCGGCGCTGTCGCGCGTGCGGACGGACGACGCTCGCGCCGCTGCCGGACGAGATCGCGGGGCAATTCGGCCCGCAGCTCACCGCCTTGATTGCGTATCTGACGGTCGTGTGCCGGTTGCCGCGCTTGGTCGTCCAGCGGCTCCTCGAAGGCGCGCTGCAGATCCCGATCAGTCTGGGGAGCACGCAAAAGGCCTGGGAAGAGGCCAGTGCCGCCGTCGGTGCGCCGTACGAGGAACTCCAAGCGGCCTTGCCCGCCCAACCGGTGCTCAACGCCGACGAGACCGGCCATCGCACGAATGCGGCGAAACGCTGGCTCTGGACCCTCGTGGCGCCGACCTTCGTGTTCTACACGATCGCGACCTCGCGCGGGTCTGACGTGCTGCGACGACTGCTCGGGGCCACGTTCGCCGGCATTCTTGGCAGCGACCGCTTGCTGACCTACACGACCTATGCGGCCAGCCAGCGGCAATATTGCTGGTCGCACGTCACTCGCAATCTCCTCAGCGCCCAGGAACTTGCGAGGACGACCGCGGGGAAACGCTTCTGCCGCGAGGCGCTCGCCCTGCAGCGGCGCCTGTTCCGGCTCTGGCATCGGTTTCGTGGCGATCCGCGGGTGCGCGGCGGTCCCATCACCCGCGCGCAATTGATCGCGAAAGTCTATCCTCTCGAGAAGGCCTTCTTCGCGTTGGCGGAACGGTCCGTCAACGTCGCCGACATCGATGCGCGCAATCTCGCCCGTGCGCTGTTTGAGCATCATCCGCACTTCTTTACATTCGTGCACGCGGAGGGGGTTGAGCCGACGAACAATGTGGCCGAACGCGCCCTGCGCCACCCCGTTCAATGGCGGAAGATCAGCTTTGGCAATCGCAGCGAGGACGGTGAACGCGCCGTCGCGCGCCTGCTGACCGTCACACGCA
>CAZFLF010001483.1:0-1623 GCA_964519825.1 uncultured Pirellulaceae bacterium
GATCGACGACAGAGTCATGACACGGAATGGGCTGCTTACTTTGCATGGATGGAGAAGTTCTTCCAGGCGGTTTCCGTGATCTTGCCGGTACCACCCGTGTGAATGAGGACTCGAATAAGAGTCGCCGGAATGTCGAGCGGGGAAATGTCGTGACGCCCGAGCAGACGGTCGGGCTGGGATGTATCGCTGGAAAAGAGGAAGTAAAGTTGATTGCCGCGGCGAGCAAGGCGAAGGCGTTGGACTCGATCTACGTACTCACGGCCGATCGAAGGATGACGGAAGGCTCCCTCGGGTGATCGTTCGCGGAGTTGCGCCGAGACGTATTTACTGCCGTCTGGGACTCCCACCAACGTGACGTGGTATTGGCGCCCATCGGGAGCTTCAAGTTGCAGGAACACCTCCGAGGACATTCCCGTCTTCGGCGCCGTCATCTGGAGCAGTTCGAAATCGAACGAAGCGTCGAAGTCCCCGCCGAGTGCCACTTGTGGCTCAGCACCTGCATTAGCCCAGTTGTCGCTCGGTGGGCCGGAGACGATCAACCCCGCGTCACTCGGCTGGTTCACTGGCTCGAATCCCCAATGATGGAATCGCTCGGCAGTAAACTGATCCCGAGCAAAGTTATGAGCGAAACGAATGGGCAACGCAGCTCGCTCGCGGTCCAACTGGGCGACGATTTTCGACCGATCTTCCGTCGCCGTGCCGGATAGTTTCTCGGCCCGAATTGACAGCGAAGTCCAAACGATGCCCACTCGCCCGGGACCGCGCGTTTGGTTATTAATCCGCACGTTGTTCTCTTCGATGTGATCTGGCGATAGTTTTTCGACCTTTGCGAGCCGGAATACCGGCGAATCCCCGTCGGCGAACAAGAAGTACACTGTCGTCCCGCGCCGCGCCAATCGTAGACGTCCGGACATCGACTCCGACGCTATCAACCGCGACGGGGGGCGGAGCTCGCTTTGATCTTTCTGTCGCACGACCGAGGCCTGATGAAACTTTAGGTCAGCGCCGTGCTTGGAGAGTACATGCCGGCGTAACATCATGCATTCGGTTCGCTGATCGTCATTCAACGTCGCCGTCAGATACAGCGAAGTGTTGCCATCCGGCGTCGGCTTGGTATCGAGTTGTTCGTAGGTCGCCGTAATGTCGAAATCGCCCTGTAGGCTGAGTCGGGGAGCAAATATCGCGTTGCGATGGCCTTGTCCGCCCGGATGATCGACGTGCAGTCCATCGGGCAGCGGCGCAAAAGTCTCACCCTCGCTATACAAGATCGAAAACCTGTCAGAGGGAAAGCCATCCTTGGTGAAATCATGGTCAAACCTGGCAGGCAACGGCGGCAGCGATCCGTCAAGAAAGGTTGATTCGTCGCCCAACAACTCCTGATCCGCGATTGCAGGCAACTGACGCGGCCAGTTGCCTCGCCACGTAATGTTGCGCACCCGCGCCTCCGTTTGGTCGGCGTAATGAAATAGCCCAAACGTTCGCTGATTCGTCGGTTCCAGTTCACGTTCGTAAATCAGTTGGCCGTTGAGTGACAGTTGGACGACGTCTCCCCGCATCGTCCCTGCCAGCCGATTCCACGCGTTAGCTCGTAGCGGCAATCGGTCGGGGCCGCGACGCTTCTCG
>CAZFLF010001484.1:0-1620 GCA_964519825.1 uncultured Pirellulaceae bacterium
GGTAACATCCACCGAGAAACCTTCGGCATCCGCGCCCAAGCCACGGAGCACGCCGACCGCTTGTTCGAGTCGTGTTCTGTCGCGTCCGCAAATGGCTAGTTTCGCCCCGGCGCGAGCACACACATGTCCCAGGACTAGGCCAAATCCCGCCGATCCGCCGGTAATGAGAATGACCTTGTCGCGCATCGATTCCATCGAGCGGCTCATCCGCGGCGAGTCAATTCACGGAAACGACGGGTCAGGTCGCGAGTGATGGGCCCGGGTTTGCCGTCGCCGATCTTGCGAGTATCAACCTTCACGACCGGGACTACTTCCGCCGCACTACCGGTCAGAAAGCACTCGTCCGCTATGTAGACGTCATGCTTGGTGAGTGCAATCTCGCGCACGGTCAGTCCCGATTCGCGAGCGAGCTCAATCACCGCACCGCGGGTGATTCCTTCCAGGATGCAGGCATCAATCGGCGGCGTCAGGACTTCGCCCCGTGTAACGACAAAGATATTGTCGCCAGTGCATTCGGCGATTTCACCCTTGTGATTCAACATCAAGGCTTCGACGCAGCCGGCCTGCGCGCCTTCGATTTTGGCGAGAATATTGTTCAGATAATTCAATGACTTGATCCGCGGGTTGAGCGCGGCAGGATGATTGCGGATCGTGCTGGCGGTGACAATCTGCAGCCCATTTTCGTAGAACTCTTGCGGATAGAGGGAGATGAAGTCGGTGATAATGATCACCTCCGGGCGCGTACAACGATTCGGATCAAGGCCGAGCGTGCCGGAACCGCGCGTGACGATCAGTCGGATGTAACCGTCGGTAATCCCGTTGGTTTGCAGCGTGCTGTTGACGGCCGCTCCCAGCTCTTCCTTGGTCATCGGTATTTCCAGGCAGATCGCCTTGGCGGAGTTCCATAGCCGGTCGAGATGCTCGGCCAGGCGAAAGACCGTGCCACCATAGCTCCGCATCCCTTCGAACACGCCATCTCCGTATAACAGCCCGTGATCGTAGACGCTGATTTTGGCGTCTTCCTTCGCGTACAGCTGACCGCTGATGAAGATCTTTAATGCCATGCAACACCCAACGTGGAAATTGAGGAGATCAAGAATGACCAAATCCCAATGACTCATGACCAAACGAAACAAATTGGTCAGCGGTCACTGGGATTGAGCCATAACAGCCAATGATCGGGCTTCGACCGTCACGATTGCTGGACACGTCCTTCCACCAGTCGCACGATCCGGTCGGCTTGTTGGGCCAACCCGTGATCGTGTGTGACCATGACTATAGTGACGTTTTCACGCTGGTTCAAGGTTCGCAGAATCTTCAGGATTTCCTCCCCATTCTTGCGGTCGAGGTTGCCGGTCGGTTCATCGGCTAGCAAGACGCGGGGCCGCGCGATCAAGGCCCGTGCAATCGCCGCGCGCTGCATTTCTCCTCCAGACAGCTCATACGGCTTGTGCGTCAGCCGGTGGGAAAGCCCGACCATATCCAGTAGCGACTCCGCGCGTTCGATGTGTTGCCGCTTGCCGCGCCAATAGCTGAGCATTCCCTCGGCGATCATCACCGGCATGAGCACGTTTTCCAGCGCCGATAATTCCGGGAGCAAGTGGTAGAACTGAAAGATCA
>CAZFLF010001485.1:0-1617 GCA_964519825.1 uncultured Pirellulaceae bacterium
GGGTGAGCGGTTACCCAATGTCGATGTTCAAGTACGTGCTGGATCGAGTCAACTTGGATGTCATCCTGTCGTACAACCATTTCACGCTTCAGAACACCATGCTTGCGGACCTCGTCCCCTATTTGCAAAGCAAAGGGGTCGGAATCATGAACGCCGCCCCCTTTGCGGCTCGACTCTTGACCAATGCACCACTTCCCCCGTGGCATAAAGCGACCGATCATGTACGGCGCGTCGTTCGTCAGGCCGCGGACCTCTGTGCGGCCCGGGGGACGGACATTGCCCAACTGGCGGTGCAGTTTTCCGTCGCGAATAAGGATCTTGCCACGTGCGTTGTCGGCTCGGCGAATCCCGACAACGTGCGGAAGTGGGTCACGTGGATCGAACAGCCTATCGACCAAAAGCTGCTCGCCGAGGTACTGGCAATCCTGCAGCCGATTCACAACTGGCGCTACATTGAAGGTCGACCGGAGAATAACGATCCGTAATGAAAGCGATCCAACTCCAAGCTCCCGAAAAGTTCGTGCGCATTGAAGTCGAAGAGCCAGGTCGTCCCGGCCCGGGCGAAGCGCTCGTCCGCGTGCATCGCATCGGAATTTGCGGCACGGACATCAGCGGCTATCTCGGCAAGATGCCGTTCTTCATCTATCCGCGAATTCCCGGCCATGAATTGGGTGTCGAGGTGCTCGATGTCGGTTCGGAAGTGACGAACGTAAAACGTGGCGACCGCTGCAGCATCGAACCCTATATGAACTGTGGCGACTGCCATGCTTGCCGGAAGGGAGCCAGCAACTGTTGCGCGAATCTGAAGGTGCTGGGTGTGATGACTGACGGCGGCATGCGAGATCGCTTCGTGCTTCCCGCGCGCAAGCTACACTCGTCCACGACGCTCACATTCGATCAGTTGGCGCTGGTGGAGACATTAGCCATTGGTTGTCACGCAGTGAACCGCAGTGGATTGCAGCCCGGTGAGCCGTGTCTGGTGATCGGCGCGGGGCCGATAGGTCTAGCGACCTTGGAGTTTGTCAAAATAGCAGGCGCGAAGTCGATCGTGTTGGACACAAACGAGCAGCGGCTGGCGTTTTGCCGCGACGTCATGCAAGTGAACCACACGCTCCAACTTGCCGACAATGTCGTGCAGGACTTGCGCGACCTGACCAACGGCGACTTGCCGGACGTCGTGATCGACGCGACGGGCAACAATGTGTCGATGTCCAACGCTTTCGGTTTCGTCGCTCCGACGGGCCGGTTAGTGTATGTCGGCATCACCACCCAGGAAGTGACCTTTAAGCATCCGGCGTTTCATCGCCCGGAAGGGACGCTGCTGTGTAGCCGGAATGCCCTTCCCGACGACTTTACGCGCATCATCCGCTTGATTGAAACCGGCCAGATCAAAACCGATCCGTGGATCACGCACCGTACGACGTTTGACAACTTAATCGATGTCTTCCCGTCCTACACGAAACCTGAAACGGGCGTGATCAAGGCGGTGGTGGAAGTCACCTGACTGCTAAATCTCTATGCTCTCTCTTTCAAAGTTCTCCTTCGGCGTCGGCGATCGATTCGCGCATCAGGCCAAGGCCCAATTGCGGGCCTTCCTCCAGGCGCAGGAACGGGGCG
>CAZFLF010001486.1:0-1610 GCA_964519825.1 uncultured Pirellulaceae bacterium
TGCTGTGCAACACTGCCGCCGGCCGGTTCGTTCTGATCCACCACGAGCAGTTCCACTCCGGCTTTCTGAATGGCCGATGGACCGTACTCACAAATCGCCTTCGCGAGAGCGGCACCGCAGCGAACGGTGAATCGCAGTGCCCGCAGCCCCGTCATAGTCGCGAGGCGTGCGACAGCCTCCGCGATCTCACGGGTGGCAGTCTGTCCCTCGCCCAGAGGTTGGAACTCCAGGTGCTGTGCCTCGATGGCAGCTCTCGCTTCGGGTAAATGAAAGGCCGTTATTCGGTGCCCTTGCCTTGCGAGAGCACGGCCGAGTGTGGCGTTCGGGTTTATGTGACCCGGAATCGGAGGAAACAGGAATCCGATGTGTGCCATACGGGCGAGTGTTTGCCCGGAAGTGGATGGCGTCAGTCTACTGCCATCCTGCCCCTGATGAGGCGAGCGGGAACGCCTCCCCACGTTTCATCGGGACCTATTCTTGTGCCCTTCGCGACCACGGCACCGGCAGCGACTGTTGCTCTGTCACCGACGATGACACCTGGAAGAATGACTGCCCTCAATCCAATGGTGACTTCATTGCCAAGCACAATCCGAAAAAGCTCATAGCATCCACGGTGAAATGCATGGCAGGTCAGAACAGCGTCGAAGCCGATCTGGCAGTCAGAGCCCATTGTCACCAGAGGGGGATCCAATATTAGTCCCGAGCAACTGGACCTCGCGCCAATGCGGCTGCCAAGTAACACATAGATAAAGGAACGAAGAACGAACGGAAACGCCGAAATATGGAGAAAGGGAAGGGTCAACATAATGAATAGCATGTAGACACAGTAAGCGAACTCGCCGCGTGACCTGGGGATAATTGGACCGATCGGCAAGGGGTAGACAGCAAGGAACAACCTGAATGACAGAACAGACAGCGGCAGAAAAATGACAATCGCGATGATCAGCCGAAGAACGTAATGACCTTGAAAAGACGGAGGCAGTGCGCGGTCGATCAGAATTGGGATTGAAGCAACAAGGGCATTCAGAAGAAGAAAAACAACAACCGATGCTATGGGAATAGACCGTCGAGTGGAATCCGCTTTATCAGTCACCTCCGACTCCCTCCAGGCACGATAGAAATCGGGTCCTAAGTGACGGCGGAGAATACTTTCATCAAGAAGGGAGCCAGTTGTGGATTCGACCAGACGCACCCTGCTGACAGCTGCACCGGGCCGCCGTGTCCTGTTCGATGCGTTGAAGAAACCGTTGGCAGGGCAACGTCAAATGATTACCGACACGTCATCGGCTGGAGGCTGACGTCGCCTTGCCAGTCGAATCGGGAACGAGCATTCGGATCATGCCGTCCTGCCTCGAGGTAACAAAGAGCTCCCCGTCGCGGCTGCGGCTGATGTGCAGGTCCGCGCGGGTGACGGTCGCGCCGTTCGTCGCCTCGATCAGTTCGCGGAAAGTCACATCGGTGCGGTTGCCGCTTTCGTCACGCAAGTACAGCTGGACTTCCTCTACGGGCGCCACCGTCTGTGGAATCCCATCGTCCGCCTTTTTCATCTCGGCGAGGTCGGACACAAAGAGCCGTCCACGAACGATGTCGCCAAAGACGAACTTGCCTCG
>CAZFLF010001487.1:0-1608 GCA_964519825.1 uncultured Pirellulaceae bacterium
CGGATCAAACGCGATATGCTGATTGGATTTACGAAGAACTAAGTGCCATTCGTGCAACACACCAAAACGCTTTTGGAAAGATGCGATTGCATCCGGACCGTATTCGCCTGTAAAGAACAAAAGCGGACTGTCCAGAAAAGTGTGCCTTGATGAGGGGCTCTTGCTTAAGTGCGAAGTCCGCCGAGTACTGTATTGGTCAAAAGTCAGGTGCGGGAGTCAGGTGGCATTGGCTGTAGCATTGACACGATTTTGGCATTGGCCGTCAAGAGGTGGCGCCGACTGTCGCGCCGCTCGTCCTGTGATCACCCGGACACGCAAAACAAAACCCGTTGCAGAACAACGGGTTAGCGTGACAAGTCATGACATGTCAGAGCGGAGGGCAAGGGATTCGAACCCTCAACCGGTTTCCCGGCACCTGATTTCGAGTCAGGCTGCCGCTTTTCGTAAGTGCTGATTGCGTTAGGATTTACGCGATTGAAGAATTGCCGCTTGCACTGCGGCTTGCACTAACAATTGTCGCTACACGTCAGCGGGAGTCGCTTATTGGCGTTTCAAGGTCGCGAGACTCGCCTGACGGCCTGACCAATCGACTGGCGACAAATGCCGGGGTGCAAAAAGATTGTCGCCCTCATTCAACATGTTCATATCGAGGATCCTACTGCCATGGGACGGCTGTTTCAACCGCTCTTGTTCTTCTTGGCATGCTGTACCGAGAACGAACTTCGCCGGCAGATCGAGTTCCTGAAAGCCGAGAACGAGATGCTCCGCAAGCGGGTGCCCAAGCAGCGGATCTTCCTCTCGAAGGACGAGCGCGAACGACTCCTCAAGTTGGGCACGGCCATCGGTCCTGGCGTCGCCTAACTGATCACCATTGTGCATTCCCGAACATACCAGCGGTGGATTCAGAACCGCAACGCGGGAACTACGGGAAAAAGGATGGGTCGCCCGAAAACGCTGGAGTTTGTGCGTGAGATCGTTATTCGGATCGCCAAAGAAACCGGCTGGGGCTATGGACGGATTCTCGGGGAGCTCAAGAAGCTGCGGATTCATGCGATCTCCCAAAGCACGATCAAGAACATTCTCAAAGATGCAGGGATGCTGCCACGACCCAGAAGAGGACAAGGCACTTGGGATGAGTTCCTCAAGATCCATGCTGAAAGGCTCTGGCAGATCGACTTTTTCAGCAAGTCGATTTGGACGCCCAAAGGATTGCTGCGATGCTTCGTGCTGGCGTTCATCCATGTCGCCACGCGCCGAGTGTATTGTTCGCCCTGTTGTTTTCAGCCCAACGTCAAGTGGATCGAGCGGCAGGCCGAGATGTTTGTTGACCATGCCAGGAGCGCTGCGCTGCGCGTGGATCATGTGACTCGCGACAGAGACGGAATGTTCGTCGCCGACTTCGACGCTGTCTTGAAGAATGCCGGCGTCCGAGTGATTCCAACCGCGGCCCGTGCACCCAATCATAATGTGTACATCGAGCGTTGGATTAAATCGATCAAGTACGAGTGATTGCGACATTTTATCGTCTTCGGCCAACAGCACTTTGACTTCCTCATTTCTATGTACGTCGATTACTACAACACGGTCCGGCTTCATCAAGGCGTCGGC
>CAZFLF010001488.1:0-1606 GCA_964519825.1 uncultured Pirellulaceae bacterium
TTGCCGCCACCACCACATCTACTTCCTCACGCGTCACAAGTCGTTGCACCGCATCAGGGCCCGACAGCAATTCTGTCGTAGCAGGCAAGCCCGACCAGTTGAAACGGCTAGCCTCATCGGCATCTGTCGCCACAACCCACTGAGGCCGATGCCGCTGGGCGATCCGGCACAGTTCGGCCAATCTCTTGTTCGCGGATAATCCGACTACCTTGAGCCTGCCACCGGCAGCCTGGACCACATCCAGCGTGTTACGACCGATACTACCGGTCGCTCCAAGGATCGCAACGTTTCGAGCAAGGTTGCCCATTCGGCGACCCACGTTATCCTAGAAGGAGTGTTTCTCGGTAGGAGTTTTGACGTTCCGCGTTGGCCTGCGGCCGGCAATTCCCGTATAAGCGACCGCCGTAAGTCTCAACTGCGTTCGTAAGATCCTATGCAGCAACGTCTTCGACGATCAGCTTGGGCATTCTAGGGTGCGGGGAGAATAGCGACAACCCGGATTAAGGCCAACTGCATGTACTAATGGTCAATGACGACACCGAAACACTACGAAGAATTCGAGACTGCATGTTTACAAACCTAGGACATTGGAACCCAATGTCCACTAGCTACGAGTGGCAAGATCGAGGACGAGCATGAGCCAAGACAATAACGGACAAAACCCGCGACGCACCGAGGCCAAAGGCCCTTCCGTGGTTCCCACCTTCCTGTGGTACCTATTTCTCATCGCAACTTTTGTGTCGTTGATCGTGGTCCTGTTCGCGAAAATGACCATTCCGGTGCTTACGATCTCCGAACTTGAGGCGTTAGCCCGGAATAGTGTCCACGACGCACAAGGAAAGCTGGCACCGGGAATGACCGGTGATTTACTCGTCACGCGGCACACCAGCAACGCCACCGAGCAGATTCGCTGGAGCAATCTGCACGACGTCCGCATCGGCAAGGGAGTTATTTCTGGCAAAGCGGATACTTTGCAGATACTTCCGAAGCCCAAGAATTCCCAACCAGCCCCCAAAAAGAATGAATTTGTCGCGTATTACCTGGCTGCCGACGGCGTAGTCGACAATCTCAAGGACCTGTTTTCCAGTTGCCGCATTGAATGGCAGTTCGACCCTGAACCGAGCATGTGGCGCGAGCACTGGCCGTTACTGTTAATGTCCGTTGTGCTCGTTGTGGCTTTCTTTTTCGTGCTGCGTCGGTTGAGCGGCGCCGGGTCGCCGATGCAATTCGGTCGCAGCAAAGGAAAACTGGTCGCTCAGGAGGATCTCGGCGTCTCCTTCGACGATGTGGCGGGGATCGACGAAGCGGTTGAGGAAGTAAAAGAAATCGTCGACTTCCTCAAGTCGCCGGAAAAGTACCAGAAACTTGGCGGGCGTATTCCCAAAGGCGTGTTGCTTGTCGGACCACCGGGGACCGGCAAGACATTGCTTGCCAAGGCCGTTGCGGGCGAGGCAGGGGTGCCGTTCTTCAGCCTGTCGGGTAGCGACTTCGTGGAGATGTTCGTCGGCGTCGGCGCGGCGCGCGTCCGCGACATGTTTCAGCAGGCCGTAGCCAAAGCGCCCTGCATCATCTTCATCGATGAACTCGATGCCTTGGGAAAGAGCCG
>CAZFLF010001489.1:0-1598 GCA_964519825.1 uncultured Pirellulaceae bacterium
GGGACGGCCCGGCTTCGATCGCCTTTACCGACGGAAAGTACATTGGCGCGGTGCTGGATCGTAACGGTCTCCGCCCGAGCCGCTATTACCTGACGCACGACGACCGCGTGATCATGGCCAGCGAAGTCGGCGTCTTGCCGATCGAACCCAAGCTCGTCAAAGCGAAGGGGCGATTACAGCCCGGCCGCATGTTCCTGGTCGACTTCGAGCAAGGCCGCTTGATTCCCGATGACGAACTCAAAAACGATTTTGCGAGCCGGCGGCCGTACGGGCAATGGTTGCGCGAACAGCGGATCGAGTTGAGCGATCTGCCGAGTCAAGAGCCACCCGGCTTCGATTCGGAGACGCTACTCCCCCGGCTGCAAGCGTTCGGTTATTCGACCGAGACGCTGCAATTCATGCTGCTGCCAATGATCGCGGAAAAACGCGACCCTATCGGCTCGATGGGGAACGACTCGGCCATCGCGGCCCTCTCGGACCAGCCGCGCATGCTGTACGACTACTTCAAGCAACTCTTCGCGCAGGTGACCAATCCGCCCATCGACTCGATCCGCGAAGAGATCATCATGTCGTTGGAATGCTACATCGGCCCGGAGGGAAACCTCGTCGACATTTCGCCACGGCATTGCCATCGGCTGCTTACACCGCATCCGATCCTGTCGAACCAGGACCTCGCGGCGCTGAAGCAGGTAGACCATCGTGGATGGCGCACGAAAACCATCGACATCACCTTTTCGCGCAGCGAAGGGGGACGCGGTGTGCTGAACACGCTCGACCGCGTATGCGCTGCCGTAGAACAAGCGATCGACGAGGGATTCAGTCTCGCGATCCTCTCCGACCGAGCGGTCTCCTATGATCGTGTTCCGGTGAGTTCGCTGCTCGCTTGCGGCGCGGTGCATCATCACCTGGTGGAACGCTCCAAGCGCACGCGGATCGGTCTTGTACTCGAGACCGGCGAAGCTCGCGAAGTGCATCATCACTGCCTGCTCGTCGGCTACGGAGCGGATGCGATCAATCCCTATTTGGCGTTTGAATCGCTGTGGCAGGCTCGCCGTGACGGATTGCTGCCGGACGACGAATTCCCCGACGACGAGAAAGTCGTGAGCGCCTACCGCAAGGCGGTCGCGAAGGGAATGCTCAAGATCATGGGCAAGATGGGGATCTCGACGATGCAGTCGTATAAGGGGGCTCAGATCTTCGAGGCGTTGGGCTTAAAGGACGACGTGGTCGATCGCTGTTTTGCCGGCACTGCCAGCCGTGTCCAGGGAGTCAATTTCGAAGTGCTGGCCGAAGAAATCATTCGGCGGCATCGGCTCGGCTATCCAGAGCGGAAAGAAGATCACCAGCCAACGCTACCCAATCCTGGTGAGTTCCACTGGCGGGCCGAAGGAGAACGGCACGCTTGGGACCCGCAGTCCATCGCCGATTTGCAGGTCGCCGCGCACGGGAACGACGCTCCCGCGTATTGGCGATTCGCCGAGCGGATCAACAACGACGAACGGATGCGGTGCTCGCTCCGGGGATTGCTCAAATTCAACGAGGGGTCGAACGGCGGTCCGATTCCGATCGAGGAAGTCGAGCCGGCGAAGAACATCGTG
>CAZFLF010001490.1:0-1596 GCA_964519825.1 uncultured Pirellulaceae bacterium
AACTACGGCCGCCAAGCTCATGCCAGACGCGCATAACCTTGAGCCAATCGTCGGTGAGCACTTTGCCGCGCGTGATCGCCTTCCGAACGCGATCGACCAGAATCTCCGCGCCGCCGCCGGGAATACTCCCCAGCCCCGCGGCCTTAAGTCGCTTCAACACGGTGCGAATCGGCAGCTTGTTGACCTTCGTGAAATGATGCAGTTCCGGCGGGCTGAAGCCGTGGACGTTGACGTTGGGAAAGTGACTAGTAATGTCGTGGAGAAGCTCTTCGTACCACTCGAGTTTAAAATCGGGATGCAATCCACCTTGCATCAAGATTTGATCGCCGCCGAGCGCAACAGTCTCTTCGACCTTCTTCAGCAACACCGCGCGCGGGAGCACGTAACCTTCCGTGCTGTTTGGCGTCCGATAGAACGCGCAAAAGTCACAGACTGCCGTGCAGACGTTGGTGTAATTGACGTTGCGATCGACGTTGTAGGTGCGGTAGGTTTCCGGATGCAGTCGGCGGACAACAGCATCCGCAGCACGGCCAATCGCCGCCAGGTCGTGCGACTGGAGCAACTCCAGTCCTTCGTCGGAAGAGAGCCGCTCCCCCGCCACTGCCTTATCGAGAATTTTGCCGATCATGAGTGTTGTTTCGCGTTGGATCCGATACCGGCAACACTTGGACGCCGGGCCGGTTTGAAATCGAGATCGGGAGGGGCGAGCCCGAACTGGACCGCGTGCTCACGAAACAATTCCAATCCACGACGTTCGCGTGGTCCGAGAAAAAAGTGCAAGTTATCGCGTAGATAGGCCAGACAAGCGTCCGTGGTCAGTCCGGCAGCGGTGGCTTCGCGCTCCGCGATCTCCGGCAAACAACGAACTCCCGCGTCGCGAGCCTGTTCCAAAACGGCAGGCAATTCCCCAAGCTCGGCGCCGCCGCGCGCGACCCACATGGCAAATACGAATGGCAACTTCGCCCAGCGGCACCACTCATCGCCCAGGTCCCATATTTCGACGAAGTCCCCGCGCGGCATGTGCATGGCCCGGTCGCCGATCAGCAACACTGCATCGGCAATCGCGGATGTGGCCTCAGCGCCAATCGGCAGCGGAGACGTTTCGGGCTCCACGTTGAAGCGTTGCTTGAGTAAGATTCGCACGAGCGCCGCGCTAGTCCGAGAACCTTCATCCAGCGCCAGTGTGCGAATCCGCGACATCGGTACGCGACTGAACAGCTTCACACTCCATACCGGCCCGCGACAAGCGATGCAGGCGTCCGACACAATGGAGTAACTGGGGTCCTGAAAGAATTCGATGGAGGGGATTAGCGCGACGTCGAACTGGCCGGCCGCCAGCCCGTCCGCGAGCCGGCTGGGCAAGTCGAAGATTAAGTTTACTCGCGACGAGAGCTGTTCCAATCCAAACACCAAGGGCTTGGTGTTGAGGTACGAAACGGCGCCGATTCGGAGTTGGTTGGATGTGGCAAAGTTCATCGTGGTGTCTCGGGATTATGGGTCGGATTATACCTAAAACCGCAGGCGACGGTCCCCGTTAACCCGGATCCGTAAGAACGACCCCCCACGTGGCCCACGGTTGTGGCAGCGGAGCGACGA
>CAZFLF010001491.1:0-1588 GCA_964519825.1 uncultured Pirellulaceae bacterium
GCTTCGCTGCGCTCGACAGCAATGAGTCCCAAAGTTCGCGGCGCGGCCAGTGTGTTAGCTCATCGCAAACAACGAAATCCGGTGTCAGCCCGTAGGACGATTTCACGTCCGACGACAGAATCACCAGCTCGCTCCCCGTGTGGTGATTCACGACCCGGTCTCGTTGAACTTCAAGTACTTCGGCTAACAACGGTTTGAGCCGGACCAGCCGGTCAACACAATCGGTCAACAACGATGCCTGGTCTTTGTCCGCAGCGGCGACGACTCCCGATAACTTACGTCGCGACGCAAACAACGCCCAAGTGGTGCTGACAGCAATGTCGGTTGTCTTACTATGCCCGCGGCCACGTTCAAGCCAGCCACGCGAATACTCTGGCAAGCCAGCGACAAGCGGCAGCCCGACCACTTTTCGCCAGCCGTTATCCAACGACTCGAAATCGATTCTCTGCCAATCGTCCATTAGCGCCGAGAATTGTTTCGGGCCGGAGTCGGTATCCACTAACAGCCATCGCCGGAATTCGCGCGGGTCGTTTTGCATTGCCAAGGTGTAGTCGGGAGTGGTCATCTGTGTGTGAGTGCCTACGGGTAAAACTCACGAAGTTGGCCTAACGCCTGACGGATCGTCGCGGATTCACCAACCGCCATCGACTTCGCGGCCCGCAGGGTTGGTATCTGGTTGTCAAGTTTCACGGCCTCAGTCGCCGGGTCGATTCCAACCTTGCTCTGATAGGTCTCGGTACTGATCACACCCGCCTGATGGCGCAGCTGCAAAATATTTTCGTCGACCGTTTTATCGGCTTCGTTCACAGGCGGTGCGTCGATGACCAGCTCGATGACCGCTTGGAAGGCCAACCAAGATGCGAGACCCGGTGCAAATCCGAATCGGGCAAATCGTCCCGCGGAGTGCGCAATCTCAATCGCGCGCCAGACGATCTTTCCGAAGTAGGTCTTGAGTCGTTCTTGCCGGCAAATTGCGTAGCGGTGAAAACGGCTCCCCGCCTCAATCATGCTGGAATGGGTGTTCGCGGAATCGTCTCCGCTCGTCATCCCCTCCGTCATACAGAATCGCGCCGATACGATGCGGAGGATGCCGTTGCTTATTTGCAAGAAGGCGTTTCCGCGCTCGGCACCAGCGGGGCCAGATAGATACTCCTGGCCCTTCGGCACATTCAAAACCGACCCGGCCGGTTTCACCTCTCGCGAGATGGTCTTCGAGCCGCCGCCTTGTGTGTTGACGGTGTAGCTGAAATCAGCCAGTGAATCCCGGAGGCTGCGCACTTGACTGGCCGCGACTCCCTCCGCGTATTGAATGATGTAGGAAATCGCGCTGAGTTGTGCCGCGCCCTCCCCGGTGTTAGTCAAAAGTTTTGCCTGGAGATTCAACCAATCCATCACTGGAAAAAGGTCTGTCAAGCCACGTTTTATATTGCGAGTGACGTTCTGTTTGAGGTGGAAAATGTCCTTCGCTCGCGAGTACTCGTAGTCGCCGTCAGCCCACTGGATGCTGTAGCCGTGGATTGTCTGGACGTCATGATCAGCAGTGTGAACTCCAAACGTGAAATTGCTGGCATGTGGTAGTTGGTCTTCA
>CAZFLF010001492.1:0-1580 GCA_964519825.1 uncultured Pirellulaceae bacterium
ACGGATGCAACCTTTCCGGCAACCACTGCCTCGGCTGACCGTCTGGCCTTTTCGAAGTCAATCGACGACGAGGACATCTTCCGTCTCGACGTGGGAGGCATCGCCCGCCCCGTCGCGCGGTCGTCGGTCAACGACAATAACGCCCAGTTTTCACCGGACGGGCAGCGTATGGCCTTCTGTTCGGGTCGTTCGGGAGATGCGTTCGAGGTGTGGGTGGCGGGCACGGATGGTTCTAAGCCGGAGCGACTGACACGAGGGCCCGGGTGGTGGCAGTGCTCGCCAACCTGGTCGCCTGACGGTAAACGCATAGCGTTTGACTCTCAAGCCGAAGACGGATCCTGGCATCTCTGGACGATTGAGGTGGAGGGAGGCGCGCCGCAGCAGATCACGAAGGACGTTGGTAATCAGGCGAGACCGACCTGGTCGCGTGATGGGCAATGGATTTATTTCATCTGGCGCCGGGGGAACGACCAAGATCTGTGGCGGATTCGTGGCGCGGATGGGCAGTATGAGCGCGTGACACACGGTGGAGCTGGCGAACGCGCGTGGGAATCGGCCGATGGCAAGGGAGTGTTTTACAAACGACAGGAGCTCGAATCACCGGTGTATTTTCAGTCACTGTCCGGTGGGGCGTCGCGCCGGGTCATTGCTTGTGTGACAGGTTCGCGATTTTCAGTCGTCACGCTTGGTATCTACTATGTACCCTGTCAGCCCCACGGCAGTGTCAATCCTGACATGCCCGTCCGAGTTCTGAACCCTGTGACAGGCGAGGATCGCCAAGTCGCAACGCTGGAGGTCCCGTTTTCCGCCCCGGGTCTCACCGTCGGCCATTTCGCGGTGTCACCAGATGGCCAGACGATTCTCTACAGCAGGCTGGTCAGCCATGGCGCCGACCTGATGTTGATTGAGAACTTCAAGTGATCGCGACAAAAGCAAACATCGTCCGTCGGCCCAAAGAGGGTAGCACGCTCATGCGCAACGTCCTGATCTGGCGGAGTGGGCACAGAATTGTTCGGGCCATATTTTAAATCGGGCTTTCAATCACAACGGAGTCTCGCTCAACTAAAACAGAAAGCATCGCCAGCGACTAAATTTGGCAACTTCGCGGTGGGCACTGTTGGTCGTGCATCGAGAGATTTAACTGGCACGTCCTACGAGAATGTCGGGCATCGCGTGGGCCGTTCGACCATTGCAAGGATTTTGAAGGTGGCCGGAGTGCCGCCTCAACCCGAGCGGCCGACTGCATGGCAAACATTCGTGCGCGCGCACTGGGTGCGATTGCCGGGGCGGACTTCTTCACCACGGAAGTGTGGACGTGGCGTGGGCTTGTGACGTACTACACCGTATTTGTCATCGACTTGGTATCACGACGCGTGCACATTCTCGGATCGACGCCGCATCCCGACGAGATGTTCATGCGGCAAGTTGGCTGCACGCTGACGATGGGTCGACCCCGCAGCTGGCGGCGAAGCACACCGACCTAAGACGAATTGTGCAACGAAGTGGGGCGGCCGGTCGATGTCTCCTGACCCCGGACATTGCAGATCGAGGGCGTAGTGTCCCAGACTCGGACGAGCTCC
>CAZFLF010001493.1:0-1570 GCA_964519825.1 uncultured Pirellulaceae bacterium
CTGCGGTCGCTGAACCACACCTCCAACGATCACGGCATCGCGGGGACGATAGGGCTGACTGGCTCCGACTTTGGCGCGACAAGTCTCAGCGGGCAAGTTCTTCCCGGCCAAGTGAAAGCCACGCATGGTTCGATCGCGGCGAAGGTACTGGGTGTCGACGCGACCATGCCGCGATTCGTGACGGTCGGCGGATTCCTGCATCAGGGAAAGCGTCGCATCACTGGCGAAGACGCCGCGGGACTCGGCGCGTTCTTCGATCCGTTCCGCTGCGATTACGATCCGGACGAGGGAATCAAGTTGCCGGCGCTGAAGCTGATCGACGGAGTATCGCCGAGCGGACTCGAATCGCGCCAGCACCTGCGATCGTCGTTTAACGAACTGCGCAGCCTGGCCGACTCCCCCGCCGTTGATCGCCTGGACCGGTATTACCAGCGAGCGTACTCGCTGCTGACTTCCGACCAGGCCCGTCAAGTCTTCGACCTATCGCGCGAGACCAGTGAATTGCGTGACCGGTACGGGCGGTTTCGTTTCGGGCAATGCTGTTTACTCGCGCGTCGGCTGGTCGAAGCGGGCGTGCGGTTCGTGCAAGTGAATTGGAGCAGCCACGTGGAGCCGGTCGAGGACACGGGAGACGGCGGCTGGGACATGCATGATCGCTATTTCCAGCAATATCAGGACCGGCACGCCTGGATGCTCGACCAATCCTTGTCCGCGCTGTTGGCTGACTTGGAACAACGGGGGTTGCTCGGCGAAACGATCGTGATTGCCAAAGGGGAGTTCGGGCGTACGCCGAAGATCAACAACAAAGCAGGGCGGGATCATTGGCAACAAGTCTATTCGGCGTTGGTGGCCGGCGGCGGTCTGCGCGGCGGACAAGTCATTGGCCAAAGCGATTCGAAGGCCGAGTACCCCGTGTCGAGGCCTCTGACTCCAGCCGATCTGTTTACCACGGCCTTGCACCAGATCGGCATTGGCACCACGGCACTGACCGCGAGCGGATTGACGCCTCTGGGTAATGTGATCGAAGAGCTAACGTGACCGGCCTCCCAAACACTTTGTGGACGCGAGTTGCTTTGCACTCACTCAGACCGGTGTGTTATTCGCAGCCCCTCGGCCAGAGTTTCCGCCATCCAGTCAAGTTGCCGTCGCTTCGCCACTCTTGACGACGCGAGAGCCAGCATTGAAACCCGTATGAGATTTGATGCTGCGGCTGGGATGATGAAAATGTCACCGTAATGCGCAGTCACCATCGGCCCAGCTTTGCTGCGCGGCGATGACATCCGCCGGTCGGCTCGCCAGCGGGAGAACTGGATCCAGCGAATCCCCCCAGCTTTGTTGAGCGGGGATGACATCCGTTGCCCCGTTCACGGGGCGTTTCCGCGACAGCGGTATTAGGCCTGCCATTGATGGCAGGTGACACGACGCACAATCCCTGCAATGGAGCCTCGTTCACGAGGCTTCTCGTATGTTGGCTTGAGCCATTATTCGTCGCTTAAAAGCGGGCCAACTGTAAGCCCCGTGAACCAGCGATTTTCTGGACCCTATTGATTTGACCTTTCCGCCTCAACGG
>CAZFLF010001494.1:0-1569 GCA_964519825.1 uncultured Pirellulaceae bacterium
CGCTGACGACCACGTCGCCGCCGCGCACGCCGGTTCCGGGGCCGAGGTCGATCAGGTGATCGGCCGCCCGCATCGTGTCCTCGTCGTGCTCGACGACCACGACCGTGTTCCCCATGTCGCGTAATCGGTGCAGCGTATCGAGCAGCCGCTGGTTGTCTCGCGGATGCAGCCCAATCGACGGCTCGTCGAGAATGTACAGCACGCCGACGAGTCCCGAACCAATTTGTCCGGCGAGCCGGATGCGTTGCGTTTCGCCACCCGACAACGTCGGTGCGGTGCGGTCGAGCGTCAGGTAGTCGAGCCCGACATTCATCAGGAATCCGAGCCGGTTGCGAATTTCCTTCAGAACTTCGGTGGCAATCAGCGCGCGGGTGGCGTCAAGTCGGAGTTCTTCAAAGAAATCGACCGTGTCGCGAATCGCCAACCGGCAGACTTCCGGGAGTGACATCGACGGCGACTTCACAAAGCGATTGTGAGTCGTCGTCAGTCGCACGGACCGTGCTTGCGGATTCAGCCGCTCGCCGTGACACGTCTGGCACGGCAACGTCCGCATGTACTTTTCCAACTGCCTTCGCTGCGGAATGCTCTTGCTGTTGCGGTATTTGGCGAGGAGGTCGGGCACGATTCCTTCCCAACGGCCACCGTACTTGATCGGGGACGCGCCGCCGCGCCATGTGAAGGTGATGTGCAAATCCGCGGTCCCCCACAGCCAGACATTCTGCAGCTCGGGGGACAGTTCGTTCCACGGTGTATCCACGAGCGATCCGGCGGGCAATTCGCGAACACGCTCGACGGTTTCCGCGACCCCTTGATAGATATGCCGCCGCCAGCGCCCCATGTCCTTCCACGGGCCAACCAGTTCGAAACATCCTTTTTCAAATGACAGAGTGGCGTCGGGTACCAGCAGCTCGTCAGCAAAAGAATACAACTCTCCGAGTCCGTCGCATTGCAGGCACATCCCCTGCGGGCTGTTGAAGCTAAAGAGCTGTGGCGACGGTGGCTCGAAGCTCAAGCCGCAGGTCGCGCAGGCATAATCGACCGAATAAACGGTATCGGTCGCACGCAGGCCGCGCTGCCTGCGTCGTGGCTTCGGCGAGTCGTCGGGGGTCGCTTCTTCGGACTCGTCGCGCGGAGCTATTTCCGCGGCGACTTCGATCATCAGCGTTCCTTTGCCAATCTTCAGAGCCAGTTCGACGGCTTCGGCCAAGCGCGGACGTACTCCGGATTTGATCTGCAACCGATCGACGACAACTTCGATGTCGTGCCGCATCTGGCGATCGAGCTTGAGATTCTCGCTGAGCGAGACGGAGTTGCCGTCAACGCGGGCGCGGACGAAACCTTGCTTGAGCAGATCCACGAACAAGTCGCGATGTTCCCCCTTCTGGCCACGAATAATTGGGGCCAACACTGCGAGTTTAGTCTCGCCGGGCAACCGGAGAATCCGCTCGATGATCTGCTCGCGCGTTTGCGCCGCAATCTCGCGGTTACACTTCGGGCAATGGGCCTGGCCCACTCGGGCAAACAACACGCGGAGAAAGTCGTAAATCTCGGTGACGGTGCCGACCGTCG
>CAZFLF010001495.1:0-1564 GCA_964519825.1 uncultured Pirellulaceae bacterium
CCATGGGTGGTGCACATGCTACCCGACTTGGAGGCGTCCGGGTGGCACGCTACAATAGGGAATCGAGTCGGAGAGGCCTGCCCTGAGCGAATGACGTGAGTCGAGGAGAGAGATGTCCAAGTGGCTTAAGGAGCACGCTTGGAAATCGAACCGTTGCGAACCGACGAGCCCGTTGCATTGGTTGAACAGATGGTCGTCGTCAATCCCAACAGGTCCGCCCGTCTTCTTGCGCCTCTGAAGTCTTTCCGATGGCACGCGGCAATCATCCGAGAAACGTTGTCAACGGGCAAGTGATGGGCACGCTCCGAATTTCTGCACCAAAAGTTGGCACCTGTGCACGGCGTCTGCGCGTCAATCGGGCTCGCCGATCCCCGTTCTGCGCGGTATTTGCCCGGGAGCGCTCAGCAAGAAGCCCCTAGACAGCAATGGGAGTTGTCTCAGCCGTTCTTCGACACACTTCGAAAGTCTCAATACCTCTGGCTCTATCAGTGGGGATGCGCTGTGTGGATGCCGGGTGTCATAGCGGCTTGGCGTCGTTGGCGAACTAGGCTGTCTTGGTCCGAACGACCAGGTCCACCTCGCAATTGAGTACCTGAAGCAGTGCCAACACCTGATCTACGGACTTCCGATAATTGGTCTGGTCCAGCAGCCGATAAAGTTGTGCCGCGGAGGTTCCGAGCCGTCGCACTATCTCGCGCTTAGAGAGAGGACTCTCGGCGATGCGCTTTTGAGCTTCGAGTGTCAATCGGTAGAGCAGGAGGTCCCGAAGGTACTTTGGGTCCTGGTTGTACTCCAGCACTTGCTCGACATGGACGGTTCCGGTTCGACCGGAATCCAGAATGTAAGTAAAGGCCTCGCGACCGGCTTCCGCGTCCACGGAGAGAGCCGTGATCGGCTCCTGAATCGTCGGGGCCGGATCCGCCTTGGAAAATGGGAAAACAAGTTTCTTCGTGGAGGTGCGGACCTCGAAGACTTTCTTTCGATTGTTGTGGCTAACGGAACGAATCTTCACAGGAGTTTCTCCGCTTCAAGTTGCGCGATCAGTTTCACAATCTGACGCGTCGCCTCGCCCTTCATCGCCTTCTGATTCTGTAGGTCCCACTTCACGATCAACTTGCCGTCGCGATACACATGGACATGGCGCGGGAGATGATCCCCTTTCCAGGTGATGAAGATGTAACCGCCGCGCCGGATCTTGCCCACACGACTAATGTTACCATGGGAGATAACGATTGATGGCGTACGCTTGGAGAAGCCCTCGGTTACGACCGGCTGTCATCGAGGACATGTGAAAAGAGTGCAAGCGGCCACGCTAACCAAACAGCCGCTTTGACAGACGAGGGCGTTATGGCATCGTGTCGGGCCATGACTAAGCTCAGGATATGTGCTGCCCTCGCCGGTCTTTGTGCCGTGGCGTTGTTCGCGGCGAACGGCGTCAGCTACGCGCAGGTCGTCGCGGGACAGGCTGTAGACGCCAACGGCGCCCCCCAATACCGCGTCGACCCGTTTTGGCCCAAGCCGCTCCCGAACAAATGGAGCATGCAGCAAGTGGTGGGGATCTGGG
>CAZFLF010001496.1:0-1564 GCA_964519825.1 uncultured Pirellulaceae bacterium
TCCTCTGAAAGTTGGTTGCGGTTGCAGCCGGCATGCCACCGGGTATACTGCCTCTTTCTAAAATTACCCAATAAACTGCCGACAGAGTATTCGAGATTACAAGAGGTTACGTGATGGCTCGCATGTGTGAAATCTGCGGCAAACGATCGCAGAAGGGGAATCAGGTTGAAACCCGCGGTAAGGCCAAGTACCTGGGTGGTGTTGGTACGAAGATTACCGGCATCACGCGGCGCGATTTCCGGCCCAACCTGCAAACAGTCAAGGCAACGACCCCGAGCGGCGAAAACCGGTCGATGCGGGTATGTACGCAGTGCATTCGCAGCGGATTTGTCCGCAAGTCCATTAAGCACAAGCCCTTCAAGCTACCGGGTGAAGCCAAATCGAAGGCCAGCTGATGAGCCTCTCGCGTGCTGACGTGGATCGGGTTTCTCTCTTAGCGCGTCTGCGGCTGAGTGACGCGGAATCGGAACGATTGGCCGCCGAGTTAACGCAGGTGATGGACTATTTTCGTCAGCTAGACGAGCTCGACACCTCCCGCGTCGCGCCCATGGCTCACGCCATCGAGCTTCAAAACGTCTTTGCCGCGGACGACTTACAGCCCAGTCTTGATCGCGAGCAGGCGCTCGCGAACGCCCCGAAACACGACGACGAATATTACCGAGTTCCGGCCGTGCTCGGAGAATAAGCCACCGGAGCCAGACCGTTGCCAAAGACGACCGTGGGGCAAAGAAACATGAGTCTCGTCGCTGCCGCCGCCGTGGACTTATTGGCACAACTGCAATCCGGCGAAGTCACTGCCGTCGAACTGACTCAAGCCTGTCTGAGTCAAATCCAACGGTACGAATCACAAGTCCAGGCATTTCTCGATGTCGCCGGCTCGTCAGCGCTGGATCACGCCGAGTCGATTGACCGACGGCGGAAAGCGGGCGAGCCCTTGGGACCGTTGGCGGGCATCCCGATCGCAATCAAGGACTTGCTCTGCACCCGCGGTTGGACGACGACTTGCGGCTCGCGCATGCTGGAACACTTCATTCCGCCGTATGACGCCACGGTCGTGGTGAAGCTAAAAGCCGCCGATGCCATCCTGATCGGCAAGACGAACATGGATGAGTTTGCGATGGGTGGTACGACGGAGAATTCCGCTTTCCACCCAACACGCAATCCATGGGACGTCACGCGTACGCCGGGCGGATCGAGCGGAGGTGCGGCCGCCTGCGTGGCTGCACGCATGACCCCGTTGTCGATCGGTACGGACACCGGAGGCTCGATTCGGCAGCCGGCTTCGTTTTGTGGAGTCAGCGGATTGAAGCCAACTTATGGTCGGGTCAGCCGGTTTGGACTTGTCGCCTTCGCCAGCAGTCTCGATCAAGTTGGCCCCTTGGCGCGCTCCGTCGAGGATGTCGCGCTACTTTTCGACGTGATTGCCGGGCATGACCCGCGTGATTCGACGAGCGCGAAGCAACCGGCGCCACACACTTTGGCACAGGTACGTCAACCATTGGCTGGCCTGCGGATTGGTTTAGCTCGAGAACATTTTGCGGCCGGACTGGACTCAGAAGTCGAG
>CAZFLF010001497.1:0-1552 GCA_964519825.1 uncultured Pirellulaceae bacterium
CCGATGTCGTGATGTACGACTACCTGGTCAATCCGCGGATTCTGGCTCGGGCCAGGCCCCATGCGGAAAAGATCTGTCTGGGTCAGCATGGTCGAACGCGAATCTGGTCGCAGTCGGAGATTAACGGCGCGCTAATCGACTTTGCTCGTCGCGGCAAGAACGTAGTACGTTTGAAAGGGGGCGACCCAGCGGTCTTTGCGCGTGGCGCCGACGAGGCCGAAGCACTGCATCGTGCGGGTGTCCCTTTTGAAATGGTTCCGGGCATTACTGCTGCGCTCGCGGCCGGAAGCTATGCGGGCATTCCCATCACACATCGTGAACTGGCGTCGGCCGTCGCGCTGGTCACTGGGCACGAGGACAGTGACAAACCGGAAACCGCACTGGACTACGCAAGCCTGGCCGCGTTTCCGGGCACCCTGGTGTTTTACATGGGGGTGACGACGGCGCGGGTCTGGTCGCGGGCCTTGATCGCCGCCGGCAAAGGTCCCGACACGCCAGCCGCGATCGTCCGCCGATGCAGCTTGCCAGATCAACGCGTCGTTCGTTGCCGGCTGGCGGATGTCCCGGACGCAATCGAGTCCTCGCCGCGGATTCGTCCTCCCGCCGTTGTTATTGTCGGTCCGGTCGCCGCACTCGATGCTGGCTTGTCGTGGTTCGAGCGACAGCCGCTGTTTGGACGGCGGATCATGGTGACTCGACCGATTGAACAAGCGGATAAGCTCGCCAGCTTGCTGGGAGAACTTGGCGCCGAAGTTCTCGTACAACCGGCGATTCACATCACCGCCCCAGCAAACTTTGAGCGGATCGATGACATGTTGAGTCGGTTGGATCAGTTCAACTGGCTCGTCTTCTCCAGTGCCAATGGGGTCCGATTCCTCTTGGATCGCCTGTTGGACACAGGAAGAGACCTGCGTGTGCTTGGAAACCTGCGTCTAGCCGCAATCGGACCGGGATCGGCCAACGAGTTGTCGCGATACCATTTGCGCGCGGATGTAATGCCCGACGAGTTCCGCGCCGAGTCGCTGGCCGCAGCGCTGACCGAAACATGTCGTGGACAGCGGTGCTTGCTGGCCCGGGCGAACCGCGGCCGGGAGGTTCTCGCCGAAACACTCCTCGCTGCGGGGGCCACCGTCGAGCAAATCGTGGTCTACGACAGTACCGACGTGGAGCAACCCGATCCAGAAATTGCGGCACAACTCGCGGCGGGAAACATCGATTGGGTCACCGTGACAAGTTCCGCGATTGCGCGATCGTTGGTCAAATTATTCGGCGAGACATTACGTCGGGCCAAGCTCGCTTCGATCAGTCCGGTGACCTCCGAGACAATCCGCTCCCTTGGTTTCGAACCGACAACGGAAGCGAACCATTACACCATGTCCGGCGTGGCGGAAGCGATCCTCGCACAGGAACGGGCGTAGTGTTCTGTCACATCTAAACTGAGCGAAAGGGCGCTAGCCCTCGGTTCCTAAGTCGAACCGGCGGCTAGCGCCCAATGGTACTTACTTTGGCACATTAGCCGCAGGGCGCTAGCCCCGGTTGGAACCTGGTACCC
>CAZFLF010001498.1:0-1549 GCA_964519825.1 uncultured Pirellulaceae bacterium
GGCCGATATTCAAGGCGAGATGAAAGCGATTCCCACCAACGTGCCAGGCATCCGCATCGGCGATCATTTGCCCAAGATCGCTCGAATCATGGATCGCTTGACCGTGGTCCGATCGCTGACGCACCCGTATCCGCTGCACGGCACCGTCTACGCCACGACTGGGATTCCGGAGGTCGATACGAAGATCGAGGCCCAGCCGCGGAACAAGCGGCAGTGGCCCTTCATCGGTTCGCTCGTAGACTATTTCGAGGACCGGCGGACCAACGGGAAGCTGCCCAATATGCCGCGCAACGTTGCGCTGCCGTTCGTGATGGGATCGAAGAACGAGTATCCGCCGTTGGCCGGACTTTACGGTGCAATGCTCGGCATGCGATACGATCCGGTTTACACCGAGTTCGCCGCCGAAGGGACCGCGCTGGCTCCGGAGATTGGACCGGGAAAGTCCTTCAAGGATCCGCTGCTTGGTATCAAGCCGACCGATTCACTCAGATTGCTCGAATCCGGTTCGCCGAGCATGGCCGCGCCGCAGTTCGATCTCCGGCGATCGCTGTTAGAGCAGTTCAATCAGGCCCGTCGCGACCTGGATGCGTATGAACGGATCCGCACCTACAGCCAGCAACAGCAAATGGCCTTTTCGCTACTTACGTCCGGGAAGATGCACGAGGCGTTGGACTTCGCCCGCGAGCCCATGCCGGTGCGCGGGGAGTACGGGATGACGCTGTTCGGCCAATCGTGTCTGGCCGCGCGGCGGCTGATCGAAGCGGGCTGCAAGTGTGTGACAGTGATCTGGGACGCCTACGGACTGAACGCCGGTTCGTGGGACACGCATCACAACCATTATGGCCGGTTAAAGGAGTTCCTGCTGCCGGTATTCGACCACACGTTTAGCGCGCTGATACTGGATCTTGAGCAGCGCGGTTTGCTGGACGAGACGTTGGTGCTGGTGATCAGCGAACACGGCCGCACGCCGCAGATTGATTCCAAGCCCAAGGGGGCAGGCCGGCATCACTGGTCCCGCGCGTATTCCCAGGTTTACGCTGGTGGCGGCATGGGACGTGGTCACGTCGTCGGCCGCACCGACAAACACGCGGGCGATGTCGAGGAGTCGCCGATCTCGCCGAAAGACGTGCTCGCCACCGCCTTCCATCTGCTGGGCATCGATCCCGAAAGCACCTTCCCCGACCCAGAAGGCCGCCCTCTGCCGATCACGGGGACCGGTCATTTCCGCCCGGAACTGTTGGGCTGATGTCACGGAGGAGAACACATGCCAGAGACGATCGTCTTCATCCACGGCTGGTCGGTCACGCATACCGAAACCTACGGCGGGCTGCCGGAGCGGCTGGTGGCCGAGTCGGCCGCGGTCGGGCGGGCACTGCGTCTGCGCGATCTGTGGCTCGGGCGCTACGTCTCCTTCCGCGACGAGGTGCGGATGGAGGACCTTTCGCGCGCGATGGAACACGCGGTACGCCGCGAGCTGGCCGACCTGCTCGCGCGCGGCGAGCGCTTCGGCGTCATCACGCACAGCACCGGCGGACCCGTGGCGCGCGAC
>CAZFLF010001499.1:0-1549 GCA_964519825.1 uncultured Pirellulaceae bacterium
ACATGCCCAAAACGTTGGCTGTGTCTCGCTCGCGGATGTCGCAGGTTAGCGCGACGGAAAGTTGAGTGCCGAGCGGAACCGGGCGAAAGTCCTTTTTCTCCGCACTGGACCTCAATTGATCCAGATCGTGGCCGGAAAGTTGGGCGACGCGACGGGCCGCGTCTTCGGTGAACCAACCGCGCATTTCGACGCGTGGCCCCGGAGTATCGCGCAATTCAAAATCTTCGCCCGACCACGAGGTTTGAACGACCTGAAACGGATAACCGGCCGACGGGGCTGTATGAATGATGATCGCTCCGGCGGCCCCTTGTCGCGCGGCCATCTCATACTTGTAGTCCCAGCGCCCGTAGTACAAACGTCGCTTGCCGGCAAAAAGATTCGGGTCGTTGGCGGGGTCGTTATTCATGATGACGAGCACTTTTCCCCGCAGATCCACCCCCTTGTAGTCATCCCAACCGAACTCGGGCGCCACGATCCCATAGCCGACAAACACGAGTTCGGCCTTCTCGAAGCCCGCCTGTTTGGCCGGCTTACCGCTCGTAAACACGTAGTCTTCATGGCGGCGCAGTGTCAGTGCATCGGCGTCATGTTGGAGTGTGATAGTTGCGGGCACATGGGTCGTAACTCCGACCAGGGGTACGAGCTGAAACCAGCCGCCGCCGGGTGCCGCCGGTTTCAGGCCCAGCGACTCGAACTGCGCTGCAATGTAACGCTGCGCCAGCAAATCACCGTTCGTTCCGGGAGCCCGACCTTCTAACAGGTCATCGGCCAGGAAGCGGATATGACCGCGTAGGCTTGCCTCGTGAATCGACTGCTCAGCAATCTGTCGATCGTCGCGAGTCGGCTTTCCTGCCTCCTCCGCTCCAATCGATCGCGGTCCCATTGTCCAGGACGCCAGCAGCAACCCGATCGTGATAATGTCGCATCGCCAACGCAAGGTGCACCTCACTTCCGAAATCGTAGGTAACGTCATCGGGCAGAATTCGCGAGCATTTTCTACCGTATTTCGCGCCTCGCCATAATCACCCACCCAGCTCACAATCAACACGATTCATCGCTTCGCAGAGCCGCGGTTCAGGATCACTCGCGCGAAGACGGTTTCAATAATCCCTGGCTGCGCAGCCAGTTGACACAGAGTTGCGTCCAGCTCGATGGGAGCTTTTCGTTTTGGCGCACTCCAAAGTCATGGTCGCCGGTCGCATAGATGTGCAGCTCGGTCGGAATGCCGGCACGCTTCAAGGCGAGGTACATGATCGCGCTGTTCTCGGAGTTGGAGCCACCAGCGCTTTCATTGTCGTCGGAGGCATGGGCCAACAGGATCGGGGGTGTATTGGCCGGAATACGGAGACCCGGCCTGATTTCGTCCTTGTCCTTGGCCTTCAGATAGCCCGAATAGCACAAGACGGCGAAATCGGGCCGGCTGCTCAGTTTATCGACGGCGTCGATCGGTTCATATTTTCGGTTTTCGAAATTGGTGGCCGTCGCCAGAGCGAGATGGCCCCCCGCCGAGAAACCGACCATTCCGATTCGCTGCGGGTCGATCCCCCAT
>CAZFLF010001500.1:0-1541 GCA_964519825.1 uncultured Pirellulaceae bacterium
ACACCCACGTATTCAGGCCGGCTCGTTCGTACGCCAAAAATCCAACGACCCCCAACCCCATGATGCCGATCTCAGCGAACTTGCACGCCAGAATGACTCGCGGTTTGCTCCAACGATCGGATAAATAACCCGCGAATCCCGAAAACAGAATGAACGGCAACGAGAACATCAGCAGTGCGATCCACTGCAAATCTTTCGTCTGCAAAACTTTCGTTTGTAAATCGTTCGTCTCACCGCCAACCGGGACTGCAACGAACAACAACAGCAACAGTTGCTTGTACAGATTGTCGTTGAACGCACCGAGGAACTGGGTCGCCGTGATGCCCCAAAATGAAGCATCTTTCAACAGCGGCGGAGGACCCGCCGCGGACTCTAGGTCCGACGGAAGTCCAACGGATGACGGCTCGGAGGAGGGATGGGAGTCCTCGTTGTGTCGTTCGCCTGCGATCGGGCGTGCCGGATGATTCATGCGCCCATGATGCCCGAAGAGCAACACGCAGAGCAATCCCGATTGACGAAGTCGCATAGACCGGCATGGGATAGCGCATCAGGCATGTGGCCGCGTGTAGAATCCTGCGTCAGAAATACCTGGTCCGCGGCGTCCTTGGAGTAGTCGTATGTCGATCCCACCGGAATTTCGAAGCCGTCTGGCGAAGTATCGCACCGTTGGTCGAATGGGGCTTTCCGCGGCGATTTGGATCGCTGCCGTTCTTATCACTCAGGTTATTGCTGAGCGCCAAGGAATTGCCGCTGGTGCGGAGCAACGTCGCCACGGTCCGCCAAATATCTTGCTGATTTATACCGACGATCAGTCGTATAAGACCGTGCACTGTTATCCCGAGTCGTACCCGTGGGTGCAAACGCCCAACATCGATGCGCTCGCCAAATCGGGGATCCGCTTTCACGGTGGCTATCTTGGTGCCTGGTGCATGCCCTCGCGTGCGACGTTGCTCACCGGACGGCAACCGCATGCAATCGAGTCGATGCGGATGGAAGGCAAATACCCAGGCTGCGTGTACGACCCAAAGCAATGTCCGTTCTGGCCGAGTGTCTTCCGGCGGCACGGCTATCACACGGCCCAAATCGGCAAGTGGCACACGGGAATTGACGCCGGATTTGGCCGCGACTGGGATTATCAAATCGTCTGGAATCGGCCGAAGCATCCCGAGAATGCGGGTAATTACTACGAGAATCAAATCTTGGCGTTTAACGGTGAAGAGCGAACCGTCGACGGCTATTCGACAGACAATTACACGAAGTGGGCGTGCGAGTACATCCGCGGCGAACATCGCGATGCTCAGAAGCCCTGGTACCTTTGGCTGTGTTACGGCGGGGTGCACGGTCCGTCGCATCCCGCGAAACGCCACGTGGGGAAATATCGCGACGCCAGCGTCACGCCTCCGGCCGATATTTTTCCACCGCGACCCGGCAAGCCCGCATATCTCGATCTGACGCAAGCCTGGAGCAAAGGACCTGGCGGAACGCCCGTTATGGGGAAGAGTGGCGAAAAGTTTGGCGACGAGAGCTCGAAACAAGCCAAA
>CAZFLF010001501.1:0-1537 GCA_964519825.1 uncultured Pirellulaceae bacterium
TACCCCCTCCAATGGAGCCAAAGTAAGTGGCATTGGGCTAGCGCCGTACCGCTCACTCGTCCAGTAACAAAGTAAGTGCCATTGGGCGAACGCCCACCGGCTCACTTGTCACTCGGTGAATCCCGGGTGTCTGCGGAGGGAAAGTACCGGTGCACGACATCGAGAAACTCGGACCGCGTGGTCACGTTTGACACGAATCCGCGGAACAAGCGAGCTCCGGGTTTCGCGTGTGCATAGTTCACGGCGAACTTGCGCATCAATAAGGTGCCGCGCTGCTCGCCGAATCGCTGGCAAACCAATTCATAATGGCGCAACATGCACTGCAACTGCTCTTCCATTGTCGGTTCTGCCGGAATGGGTTCTCCGCGCAAGGCGGCGGCGACCTGCTGGAACAGCCACGGCCGGCCCAGGCAGGCCCGCGCGATCATGACACCGTCCACTCCATACCGCTGAAAGGCGATCAAGACTTTTTCCGGCGAGTCCAAATCGCCGTTGCCGATTAGCGGGATGCGCTGCAGGTGCGGCTTGATTGCTGCGATCCGCTCCCAATCGGCACTTCCTTTGAAATAGTCCTCTGCGACGCGGCCGTGCACGGTGAGCGCTGCGGCGCCGGCCCCCTCGACAGTCTGAGCGATTTCAATGGCGGTGATCTGATCTCGTGCGCAACCGAGCCGAATTTTGGCAGTCACGGGAACTGGATGGCAGGCAGCCACGACTCGCTCGATGATTCGCCCCACGCGATCCGGTTCCCGCAGCAGATAGGATCCGCTGTGCGCCTTGTCGGTGATTTGCTTGACGGGACAACCGAAGTTGAGATCAACGACGCTCACTTGATACTCGTGCGCGAGTCGCGCTCCGACTTTCGCGAGCGTATCGGGATCGTTGTCCCACATCTGCACGGCCAGCGGACGGGGTTCGTCTTTCACGCCCCATAACCGCTCCGGATGCTCCGCGTCGTGTTCGTCCAGCCAGACAAACGCACGAGCGCTCACCATTTCTGTCGCCTGCAAGCCCGCTCCGCCGAATTCGCGCACAATCTGGCGAAAGGCAAAGTTCGTGTAACCCGCCATCGGCGCCTGCAGGACGGGGGGATCGACAATCACCGGCCCGATCCGCAAGGGACGGAAAAGGGGTTGCGTTTCGGTGGAAACCAGGTCGGCACAGGGGAGCGGAGTCATGTCGGCAATTATCACTTCACGCGAGTCATCTCGAAGAGATTGGTGGCTTGTTGGCCCAGGAAGCCTTCGAACCGGGTCATTTTTCCGGTGACCGGGTCAGCGACGGGGTTGCGTTCCGCCAATTCAAAATACGCATAGCTCCAGGGCATCTTCCGACGTTGACCCTCTTCTTGGATTTCGACGTCGATCATCACCGCCTCGGTGGCCGACTGGCGCAGCTTCGAGCCTGGTTCGCCTTCGATCTCTGTCTTCATAGGGACTCCGGCCCGCTTCAAGGCGCTGATCGTCTTGTCGAGGTCTTGCAGCGACTCGACGGCATGGGAGTTTACTAGCGAGGTGAAATGGTTGACGTTGTAACC
>CAZFLF010001502.1:0-1535 GCA_964519825.1 uncultured Pirellulaceae bacterium
AGACAGTTCATAGTCAGTTCATTACAATACGCACATGCAGTTCGTGTGGGATCGCTAAAAGGCACGGCGCAACCTGCTGAAACACCAAGTCTCATTCGACGAAGCCATGACCGTATTCTATGATCCGCTGGCTGCAACAGTTTATGACCCCGATCATTCCATGGGTGAACGGCGAAGTCTCACGATCGGCCACTCCGCCCGTGGACGGCTGCTGGTCGTAGCCCATACGGATCGAGGAACTGCGGTGAGAATCATCAGTGCCCGCCGAGCAACAGCGGGAGAGAGGAAACGCCATGAAACGTAAAGGACAACCACAGTCAGACAACTTGCGGGCAGAGTATACTTTCGACTACACAAAAGCCGTTCGAGGAAAGTACTACCGGCGGCTCATCAAGGAAGGTGCAAACGTTGCCGTGCTCGAGCCCGATGTCGCCAATGCCTTTCGCGACTCCGCATCGGTCAATGCGGCCCTGCGCTCTCTCCTAGAAGTGTCCGAGGCAACTCGACGCCTGACGGCTGGCCCAAGACGAGGATCAAAGAAACGCGTGGCGGCATAAGTCCCCCAATGCCGGCGTCGATCCCTCCCACACCGACCTCACCGCCTGGTCCGACCTGCAAGACTTAGAAGAAGGCCGGACCGTTCCCGAAAGATAGTCGGGCGAATGGTTCGCCAACGAGACCGATAACAGGGAGCTTGACTTGAACACAACGACACTCATTCCGCAACGTTCTCCCCTGTCAGCTGGGCTCGCAACTGGAGTCGCCGGATCATTGATCGGCGATATGCTCTTCGGAGCGACGAACAGCAGCGCGCAGACCACCGATGCCGATGCGCCTGCTGCCGAAACCAACAACACCACCGAGGATTTCAGTTCCGCCGGAATCCTTCTGCTCCTCCTGCTCCTGGCAGCCGTGACGGGTTTTTATTTCCTGAAAATACAACGGCCCTCCCTCCCTGATTTTTCCGGGATCACAGGCCGCGACCCGTCCAGCGACAATCTGCCGACAAAGCGGTCCGCCACAATCAGACAGAAATTATCGGTTGATAGTGTGACCTCCGCTGACAAAGCAGCCTTTCAACAACTACTGATCGATGTTCAAAAGGCCTGGAGCAACCAGGATCTGACCGAGTTACGGCAGTTCGTCACACCGGAGATGGTGAATTATTTCAGCGCCGCCCTAGCCGACAACCGCAGTCAGGACATCCAGAATCATGTGGACGACGTGGTGCTCCTCCATGCAGAGATCTTGGAAGCCTGGACTGAACAGGCGACGCAATACGTGACGGCAGGGCTTCGCTGGAGTGCCCGTGACTACAACCTGTCTCTGACGGAGCAGCGCGGAGAACCAGGCTATCTCGTCGAAGGCAGCGAAGAGATCCCGACCGAATCCGGCGAAGCCTGGACCTTCATGCGAATCCAAGAAGGGAAGTGGCGGCTCTCGGCGATCCAACAATAAGTGGGGAAGGGCAGCCTGGTCGTCCTCCTGCTCGCGGAACGCGCACGATCTGAATGTGCTCGTTCGACGCGCGCACT
>CAZFLF010001503.1:0-1521 GCA_964519825.1 uncultured Pirellulaceae bacterium
CGCAATCCCGGTGCGATGCGTTCCCAGTACCGACGGGCTGAATTGTAGTCTCCCCGTTCCAAGGCCGAATCACCGAGCCGCAGCAAGGCATCGTCGCCGAAACTGCTGAGAAACGACTCGTCCACAATCCGCTGATCCAACGCGGCATTGCGATCCGCGGCAGCCTGCTCGAACCAACGTCTCGCCTGCGGATCGATCTGCCTGCGAAACGCGGCGAACACATCCGGCGCGGATTGACGCAATGTGGCGAGTCTCATCCAACTCAACTCGCGTACCGTGCCGTACCGCCCGAAACCGCTGGGCACCGCGTTCTCCGGGGCTGGCCATTCGATGAATCGGTCGCCGTAGGTGTCCATCACGCGACGAAAAACTTCCAAGACTTCGTCGGCTGGCCCGTTCTTCAGCAGCGACTCCGCTCGATCGAGTTGCACGCGCGCCGCACTCTCCAACGGTGCGATGGACGCCGGCGGTGGACCGACCGTTGTCCTTGTCGGTGGCCGGTCCTGGCTGGATGCCATCGATGCACCGAGCCAGACAACCGCCATTGCAACGACCCAAGGCGTTTTCACGGCCGTTGCCCGTACCCTTCCATAAACCGCCCCACATAGAACAGCGCGCAACCAAACAGCAACATGACCAGCATATCCCGAACGCCGAACGACTGTCCCAAAACTCTCGTGAGTTCCAGCAGCATCGCCGCCGGTAACAGAATCAGGCTGAGAAGCTGCAGCGATCGTCCCAGAACTCGCATATCAGGTCGACGAACCTCCCTTTTCAATCTTCGCCCAGGTGTCCTTGAGTGTCACCGTCCGATTGAAGACTAACTTGCCGGCGGTTTTCGTGTCGGGATCAACCGCAAAATAACCCAGCCGCTCGAACTGATACCGACTCCCAACCGGTGCCTGGGCGAGGCTCGGTTCGACCCAGGCATTCGGCAATACTTCCAACGAGTTCGGATTCAGGTTGCTCCGCCAATCCTTACCCGGATCCACGTCGTCCGGGTCGGGCTTCACAAACAGATAGTCGTAGACTCGAACTTCCGCCGCGATCGCATGCTCCGCAGAGACCCAATGAATGGTGGCCTTGACCTTGCGTCCGTCGGGAGACGTTCCGCCGCGTGTGGCCGGGTCATAGGTACAACGAACCTCCACGACCTCACCTGTCTGCGGATCCTTGACCACTTCGCGGCAAGTGATGTAGTAGCCCCAACGCAGCCGCACTTCCCGGCCGGGCGTCAGGCGAAAATACTTGGGGGGGGGTGTTTCGCGAAAATCATCCTGCTCGATATACAGCACTCGCGAAAAGGGGACCTGACGCGTACCGGCCGCCGGATCCTCGGGATTGATGATGGCTTCGAGGTGCTCGACCTGCTCTTCGGGATAGTTCTCGATGACGACCTTCAACGGCCGCAGCACCGCCATCACACGCGGCGTTTGCCGGTTTAAATCCTCTCGAAGGGTGTGTCCCAGCAATTGCATATCGGTTACGCCGTCGAATTTGGTCACGCCAATCCGCTTGCAA
>CAZFLF010001504.1:0-1520 GCA_964519825.1 uncultured Pirellulaceae bacterium
TTTCGATCTCTTGGACTCTCTGGTAGCCGACTTCGGCCAGCCAGCGTTTGAACGGTTCGGCCTTGGGGCTGGGGATCGACTGAATGATGCGAAAGGCGGCTTCGGTGTTGACGCAATCCGTCTTGTAAGTCTTGCCGTCCGAAGAGGTTAGTTTCAGTTGTCTACAAAGTGTAGATAACTGAAGCCCGCTTACGGTTTCTTCCCGCCGCTTCATGGCAGTCCAATATTTGCTCGGTGCGTCGCTGTCGGTCAAAGCAGCAATGATGTCCACAACGGAGAAGAACCACTGCTCAGCATGCCAAATGCGGCGGATCTGCTTCGCCCCGAACACGATCATTCTATTTTGAGCATCGGAGGGTAGTTGCTCGCTCACGGTGTTGTTCCTATTGGAAGCCTGGCTCGGATTGCGTTCTGCGCGTCCCAGGGATCATCGATCTCCAGGAACGCCCAGCGACCGAAACCGCCGTGGTTGTTGATGGCCGGCACCCAAAGTGTGCGCGCCGTGGCGACTTTGGCGGCCTTGTCTTTCTTCTTCTCGCCGGTGACTTCGACCAGCAGGTTCAGGAGGTCGTCCGGGCCGTGGCCGTCGTCGATGCAAGCGATGAAGTCGGGGATGTATTGGTGTTCCTCGCCGTTCAGCGTGTAGGGGATGGTCAAGCCCAGATTGTGGTTCTTCGCGTAACGAATGATATCGGGCATGCCTTCAATGGCTTCGGCCAACTTTTGTTCCCACGAATCGGTATCGGCGACGACGTGGGAGATGTGGCACTTATCGGAGCGGGTGGTGAAGACGGACCGGGTGGTGTCGAAATCGACGTACCGTGTGGAGCCGACGGTGTCATACGGGCGAAGAATCGGCTTGAGCGCCGCCGTGCCATCGGTCGAGGCGACGATCGCCTTGTAGATGCGGTCGGCGGCGTCGTGGGCGAATTCAATTAACAGCAGCAGTTGCGGGAAAGTGTTGTCTTTGAGCGTGACGCATTCCGCCAGCCAGCGTTTGGTGATGGTCAGCAGTTGCGGAAAGAGCCAGGGCTTGTCGTTGCCATCGTCGTCGCGGAAGTATCGTTCCAGCGTCAGCTTGGCCAGCAGGAAGGCGACCTCGTTGGGCCGGCGGCGCTTGAGATCGTCGAGGGTATGAGTGCTGGATTCGCCCACGATAGGATCGAGCTCCACCTTGGTCGGAATGTCGGCAGTGGAGAGTGCCAGGTGCGATTCGACGGTGAACGTAGCGGCGAGGTAATCGTCGCCTACGTCGTACCGATAGCCGAGCAAACGGGGAAAGGTGATCTCGCAGGCAGTGCGGCTTTCGAGGGCGCGAACGCGTGTAGGCAGCGGGCCGGGCTTGGGTTCCTTGGTTGCGCCGCTGCACGGGATGAAGGAAAACGGCACGCCATAGACTTCGGCGTATTCGGGGTCGAAATGGCCGCTCTTGTTAGCGGCATAACTCATGCGGCGCAGCGCGCGGCCGACGACCTGCTCGCAAAGAAGTTGCGTACCGGAGGCCCGCACACCTAGCACGT
>CAZFLF010001505.1:0-1509 GCA_964519825.1 uncultured Pirellulaceae bacterium
AATTACGAGGTGAGTTGCCGGCTGTCTCATCTCGGCTACCGCGAAACGATACTGATGGCCGCTGGCATCGCGACTGGACTGCGGTACACGCAGGCTGCCGCCAGAGTCATGCATGTGCGGACGCCGATCGTGGAAGTTGCGACTCCCGAACCGATCTCGCCGAAAGCGACGAGTGGATTCGACTACAAGATTGTAGTCCGCGATGGACACTTCACGAGCTACATCAACGGGCAACAACTCTACGAAGCAGACCTGCCCGAGCAACCTGATCCATGGCTGGCGGTGCTGGGCCTCGCTGGAAACTCGTCGCGATTTGCCCGCAACGTTGTCATCTCCGGCAATCCTGAGATTCCGAGCGAACTGGATTTGCTTGTGGCCGGCGGCCTGAAGGGTTGGATGACCGATTACTATGGCAACGCGCTGTCGCAATCGCCGTTCGTATGGACGATGCAAGACGGCATTTTGATGAGCGATCAAACAGTAATTCGTAACGCGGTGCCAGGTCGGCTCAAGGTGGAGAACATTATACGTTATCACCGCCCGATGCTCGAAGACGGCGAAATCAGCTACGATTTCTTCTACGACCCGGAACTGAAAGTTCCTGCACCCCAGGACGACCGGCGCGTAAACAATGGCGGACCAAATCCGCCGCAACGATTTGTGCCCGGCAAGACGGTCGTACATCCGGCTCTCGACCGGATGGTCTGCCTGCTGGAACCCGATGGCGTGAGAATTCACTGGCTGACCGATGGCCGGTTTGACCGCACCGGGTTGACGGCGGGAAATGTAAGTGTGGTGCGACGCTCCGCGTCGCAAAGAGACGACGCGGAAAGTCGCCCCACGTTGCCGCTCAAAGCGCGAGACTGGAATGCAATCAAGTTCGCAACGAAAGGAGACACGCTGACGGTTGAACTCAACGGCGAGCCGGTCTTCTCTCATACCATCGAACCGACCAACCTGCGGCATTTCGGCTTGTTCCACTACGCGAACGAGTCAAGCGTCCGAGTCCGTAACATTCGTTATCGCGGCGACTGGCCGAAGATACTGCCGCCGGTTGATCAGCAGGAGCTTGCCGCCGGTCCCGAACGACTCGCGGTCACGCCGGATTCCGACCTTCCCGACACCGCGACGTTCGACTTCACGGGATCAAAACTCGAGGCCGCGGACTTCGCCTATCACTGGGACGCCAAAGTCGCCGCAATGCACATTCGCCCGACTGCCGCTGGATTGCGCTTCGAACTACCGGCTGGCGAAAAAAAGACGCAGTGTGCTGGGCTGCATCCCAAACTCACATTATCGGGCGACTTCAGCGTGACCATCCAATACGCCGGCTTGAAGACGACTCCCGCAAAAGAGAGTTGGGGCACTGGCCTGAGTTTCAAAATACTGATCGACAAGTCGTATGAAATCGGCCTCGAAGCCCGCGAGTCGTGGGGTTCCAAAGCGACGCGCGCCATGTGGCGACTCCCGCTGAAAGACTACCACGACGAGTCACTGCCGGGCTTCCCC
>CAZFLF010001506.1:0-1508 GCA_964519825.1 uncultured Pirellulaceae bacterium
CGTTCCTCCGCGCCGATACCGGGGTAGGCCCCAGGCGTATCGATCAGGCAGATCACTGGCAGTCCGTACTTCGCCGCCAGCCGCATCTTCGCCATGGCCTTGCGATAGCCTTCCGGATGAGCGCACCCGAAGTAACACGCCGTCCGTTCCTTGTAGGTCCGACCTTTCTCATGGCCTACGATCATTACTTTGAACTGATCGAGCTTGGCAAAGCCAGTTCGGATCGCGCGGTCGTCGCCGAAGTGTTTGTCTCCGTGCAGCTCGACAAACTCTTCACAAGTCAGCTTGAGATAGTCGATCGTGTGCGGACGGTCCTTGTGACGAGCAACCTGGACAGTCTGCCACGGAGAGAGATGGCTGTAGATGTCTCGCGTCACGTCGGCAATCTCACGCCGCAAACGCCGAATCTGGTCTTCGATATCGGGAGTATTGTCGGCGGACTGTTCCAATTGCCGCAAGCGCGACTGCCGATCGAGAATCGGCAGTTCAAATTCGAATCCAGGTGTAGGAGCGTCCATGTGGATCGTGGTCGAAAAGGGAAATTTGTAACAGTTTATTTGACCGCTCGTTTCGGCGCCGTGCGGAAGATACGAGTCGCCTGCAACTGTTTCAACACGTCGTTCATGGTCTTTGGACGATCGCCCGGGACCTTGGACATCAGTCGACGCAAGAGATCGGCCATGCCATCGCTGACATTGCCGTTGTTCACTTGGACGTTGGGAATGGGGGCAGTGAGGTGCTTGGACAGCAACTCATTCGGAGTGGCCGCTGTATAGGGGAGTTTGCCCGTCAGCATCTCGTACACCACACACCCGAAACTATAGATGTCTCCGCGTTGGTCAATCGGCTTGCCGCGAATCTGTTCCGGAGACATATAACTGCGAGTGCCGCGGATCGTCTTTTGGCCGCCAAACATCCGGGCAAAGAAACCTGTGGCTGCTTTGCGGGCGATGCTGAAATCGATCAGCTTGATTTCATCGGTATCATTGATCAGGAAGTTATCCGGCTTCACGTCGCAATGGACCCAGCCATGCTCATGCAAGTGCGCCAGTCCCGCGCCGCATTGTTGGACGATCTTGGCGAACTCAATCAGAATCCGTTCGCGATCCAGCCGCAGTACCTGCTTCAAGTTCAACACCGAGAAAACTTCCAGCACGATGTACGCCGTACTCGCTGGAACCATTTCAAACACGCGAATCACGTTCGGGTGGTCCATCTCGTGCGCCACTTCAAACTCATGGCGCAGAAACCCGATTTCCTCCTTGTTGCCGCGATTGTCGCGGTCGAGGACTTTGATGACAAAGCGGTCCGTTGTGCCCAATTTAATCGCTTCCCAAATCTGCGAGGCATTGCCGCGCGCGATCTGCTTTGTTAAACGATACGAACCGAGCATTTCGTCGCGGTTGGACACAAGCACAATCCTTCGGACTCGGAGTCAAATCTGCCTAGGAAGCCGGAGCAAGTGTACGGGAACAGTTCTGGCGGCGAAAGTGCGTCCGTTGGTCATT
>CAZFLF010001507.1:0-1503 GCA_964519825.1 uncultured Pirellulaceae bacterium
GGAGCCGCGAGGTGGCCACAACTGACGTCGAGTATTTTCGTTGGACGCAGTGGATCTTTCTGACCCTGTTCGACACGTGGTTTGACCGCGAACAACAGCGCGGGCGGCCGATCAGCGAATTGCCCATCCCGAATGACGTACGGCAACAAGGCGACGAGGCGATCCGGCGGTATCAGGACGAGCATCGCCTTGCCTACCAGTCCGACGCACTCGTCAATTGGTGTCCTGCACTCGGCACAGTCCTGGCCAATGAAGAAGTTATCGACGGCAAGAGCGAACGGGGGGGTCATCCGGTGCAGCGGATACCGTTGCGGCAGTGGATGCTCCGCATCACTGCGTACGCGGATCGGCTGGAACGCGACCTCGACAGCGTGCACTGGTCGGAAGGGATTAAGAAACTGCAACGCGACTGGATCGGTCGTAGCACCGGCGCGGAGGTGGATTTCTACATTGGCCAAGCCGGCAAGTTCGCGAGCTGGAAAGCCGAGCGAGCCCAGATCGGGTTTCCACGTAAGCCGAGCGATGACGTACTGCGGATCTACACGACTCGACCCGACACGTTGTTCGGTGCGACCTATATGGTCATCGCCCCGGAGCATCCGGCTGTCGAGCGGCTAACGACGAACGACCAGCGAGCGGCGGTTGACGAATACTGCGCCAAGGCGGCGGCCAAAAGCGACCTCGATCGGACCGATCTCGCGAAAGAAAAGACTGGGGTCTTTACTGGCTCCTACGCGATCAATCCCGTCAACGGCCAGCCGATCCCAATCTGGATCGCGGATTACGTGCTCATCAGCTACGGCACTGGTGCGATCATGGCCGTGCCGGCCCATGACGAACGAGATATGGAATTCGCTGTCCAATACGGACTGACGGTGATCCCCGTTGTCGATCCGCAAAGTAACGTGACAGACGAGGAACGTGCGAGCATTCTCGCTGGTAAGAAATGTTTCTCGGAAGATGGCGCCGCGATCAATTCGGGGGCGTACGACGCCCTTCCGACCCAGGAGTTTAAGAACCGAATCGCGCGCGATTTATCGGCTGGCGGGCTGGGCCGGCAAGCGGTGAATTACAAGCTGCGCGACTGGCTCTTTAGTCGGCAGCGATTCTGGGGCGAGCCGTTTCCGATCTTGCATGAGTTGGATGAGCGCGGCGAACCGAACGGATTGCTACGCGCGGTGCCTCTGGAACAGCTGCCAGTCGACCTGCCACATCTCGACGATTACAAGCCACACGGTCGCCCCGAGCCGCCGCTGGCCAAGGCGCCGCGCGAGTGGCTTTACGTCGAACTGGACGGCAAGCAGTACCGTCGCGAAACGAACACGATGCCGCAGTGGGCCGGCTCCTGCTGGTACTTTCTCCGGTTCATCGATCCGCGGAACAGTGAGGCGTTCGTCGATCGCGATAAGGAAAAGGCGTGGATGCCGGTCGATCTCTACATTGGCGGCGCCGAGCATGCTGTGCTGCACCTGCTCTACTCGCGGTTCTGGCACAAGGTGCTTT